>DMVN01000061.1 GCA_003476685.1 Acidobacteriota bacterium
GAGCCGGTGCGGATGGGCAATCTGACCGAAGAAGAAAGACAGAGAAAAGACCTGGCCATCGAAGATGCTGAGGCCATTCTGAATGAATGCCCGCTGGTCGGGGGTTTGACCATCCAGCTGTCGCCCGATTTTTTCCGGCTGCCCGAGGTAAAATACCAGAATCTGAAGAGCGACAATGCCATCCTGTTCGGGACGGACGATAACTTCTTCAAGGTTTACGCTATCTACCTGCCAAGAGAAGGACGGGGTTTTACCACGGCCGAAATCAGACACAAGGCCCGGGTCTGTCTGCTGGGCTCGGAAGTGGCCGAAGCCCTTTTCCCCCATTCCAACCCGGTGGGCAAGGACATCAGAATCGGCGGCGAAAATTTCACGGTCATCGGGGTGCTCAGCAAAAGAGGCCAGATGTTCGGTCAGAGCCAGGATAACATCGTGATCATCCCCTACTCCAGCCTGATGAAATACTTTCCCTATGACCTGAGCTCTCTCCAGCTGACCATGACTCCCAAAGACCCGACCAAGGTAGAAGAGACCATCGAGCAGGTCACCAACCTGCTCCGGGTGCGAAGAAAGGTCCCGCCCAACAAGCCCAACGACTTTTCCATCTATACCCAGGAAACACTGCTGACGCTTTACAACCAGATAACCGGGGCGGCCTTCATCGTGATGATAGTCATCTCCTCCATCGGACTGCTGGTAGGCGGCATCGGGGTGATGAACATCATGCTGGTGGCGGTTAAAGAAAGGACCAGGGAAATCGGCATCCGCAAGGCCATCGGGGCCAGGGCCAGAGACATCGTCCAACAGTTCCTGATCGAAGCCGTCTTCCTTACCGGATTGGGCGGGGTAATCGGTATCCTGGCCGGGTTCGCCATCGCCCTAATTATCAGGGCAGCCACGCCGCTGCCGGCGGCCGTTTCCTGGTGGTCAGTTTTTCTGGGTCTGTCGGTGTCCATGGCTGTCGGACTTTTCTTCGGCATCTTCCCGGCCCAGAAAGCCGCCCGGATGGATCCGATTGTCTGCCTGCGCTATGAATAATCTCAGCTGAGTCCGGTCCGGTCTTTGAAGAATTCAACCGCCAGGGTGACCGCTCTTTCCGCCTTCTCTTTTTCGGCGCTGACCAGTTCCGCCAGAGTGGGACTGCCCCCACCTTTGAATTCGATTTCGGCCTGAAGAACTGGAATCACCTCCCGCACATCCAGCTTGAGGCTATCGGAGGCGGCCAGCACCAGGTGAAAATACTGGTCGCGCTGGGCCGCCATCACCACCAGCAATTCGGCCTGGTGCACCAGGTTCAGAGCCAGAAATTTTATCTCCTCGGGTGAGCGGTCCGGATAAAAGCCGGAAATTATTTTAGAGGAACTCCTGGCCAGCATTTCCCTGGCTTCAAAAAAAGACAGCCTTTCTTCCAGCTTTTTCTGTCTTTTTTTCAGGTTCTTGAGTTCGGCCAGACTTTTCTCGGCGCAGGCTGCTACTTCCGCTTCTTCAGCCGAAAACAGGCGGGCCGCCTGCTGCAGGGAGCGGCGGCAGTTTTCAAACTCCTGCCAGGCCCGGAAGCCACAGACAAAGGAAAACCGGACATTACCCCGTATTTTCTCCTGCTTCAGAATCTTAATCAGTCCGACTTCTCCGGTCCGGCGACAGTGGGTTCCACCGCAGGCCGAGTAATCAAAACCGTCTACTTCCACCACCCGGATCAGGCCGGCCTTCTTGGGCGGCTTGCGCAGTGGAATGGAGCTAACCCTTTCTTCCGACAGAAAATAGGTTTTAACTTCCAGGTCAGAAAACACCACCCGGTTGGCCAGCTCCTCCACCCGGGTCAGAGTTTCGTCCTTAATCGCCTGCAAGCCGATTTCCACTGTTGACTCTTCCTGGCCGAGGTGGAAGGATAAAGTCTCCCCCTTGACCAGCTCATAAAAAGCCTGGGACAGGATGTGCTGTCCGGTGTGCTGCTGCATGTGGTCAAAGCGCCGCGGCCAATCTATCCGGCCCCTGACTTCCTCCCCGGCCAGTTCCTTCTCCAGGAAATGCAGTATCAATCCGTTTTCTTCTTCCACCCTTATCACCCGGACTTCATTCAGCCAGCCCAGGTCGTGGGGCTGGCCGCCGGATTCCGGGTAGAAAGCTGTTCGGTCAAGAACCACCACTGGAAAACCTTCCCGCGTTTCCCGGGCCAGAACTCTGGCCGTAAACTCCTGGAGGTAGGCATCCTGGAAATAAAGCCTTTCGGTTTCAATTTTGGACTCAGGTTGATTCATCTTCGGCTCCATTCTTCACCAAGTATACCACAGCCAGCTGGACAGAGTAATTTAAGCAGGCTCCAGTTTGAGGCCTTGGGGCCGGTAAAAATTTTTGGCCCTGGCCATTCCTGGCCTTTTCAGATTTTTGGCAGGTAACGTATGGATGGGCGGGTAACGGATAGAAAATCATAATCTCAGAGAATTAGAATCCTTAATTTCTGGCGGAGATAATCTCAAGCTTAAATTTTGCTTCCTGCTTTTATCTTGCCCTGAAAATTTCGCAATCTATTAGCCGGCAACTTTCAGTATTTTTTCTGTAGTCTTAAAATGAACCTTGGCTACCTTTTCCAGAACTTCCGGTCCGTATTTTTTGACCAGCTTGACCCCGGCTTCCTCCACCAATGGCGAAGCGCCCTTGGGCAGTTCCAGCCCATACTCTTCCGATAGGTCCTTCAATTTATAAAGGAAATGGGCCCTGGCCAGAATGGAAGCGGCGGCCACGGCCAGGTCGTCTTCGGCCCGGACCTTCTGCACCAGGTTGATGTTTTTTCCTTTTTTGAGCAAAGCCTGCTGCACAAAACGCTCGTCTCCAAACTGGTCGGTAATGGCTATGGCGCAGTTGACCTTTTCCAGGATATTCTCGATGGCCCGGGCGTGGCCCCAGGCCAGAAGACGGTTGAGGTTGCGCAGGTTCTCATAAAGAGCGTTATAACGCTCCGGGCCGATGGCCACCACCGTCTGGATATAACCCTGTCTTAGGCTGCGGGCAATCTCCAGAACCCGGCCGTCGGATAGCTTCTTGGAATCGCGGACTCCCAGCTCCTGGAGCACCGCCTCCTGCCCGGCCGGCAGAAAAAAACCGGCTACCACCAGCGGCCCGAAATAATCGCCCTTGCCCGATTCGTCAGTGCCGATGTGCCCGGCCTCGGGTGGAAAAAGTTCTTCCTGTTTCATCAGTCCTGCTTTCCGGCTGCGGCTTTATTTAACCCGCAGCCCTGATTCCTGTTTGGTCTGACCTTACCTTTTTTCTTTCATCAACCGGATTCTACCATAAATTTTATTTTCCTTACGCTTCTTGTTGTGGCCTGGACCTGAGAGGTGACCCTGAGTTTAGCTCCTGTCCAGCCAGGCCCCACCTGTTATTTTTTCTTCAGCCCCTTTTCTTCCTCAGGTAAAAATCTATCGACCGGGCGGCGTTCCGGCCGTCGCCCATGGCCAGGATGACCGTGGCTCCACCCCTGACGGCATCGCCCCCGGCATAAATTCCTTCCAGGCTGGTAGCCATCGTTTGATAATCAACCTCGACGTTGCCCCAGCGTCCGAGTCTGAGCGGTAATTGTCTGATCAGCAGCGGGTTGGGGCTCTGGCCGATGGCCACCACCGCCAGGTCTACCTCCACCTCAAATTCCGAATTTGGAATGGGCACCGGCCGGGGCCGGCCGGAAGCATCCGGCTCACCCAGGGCCAGTCGCTGCAGCACCATCCCCCGGAGCTCGCCCCGCTCATTGCCGAGAAACCTGACCGGCACCGTCAGGAAATTGAATTCTATGCCCTCTTCTTCGGCATGCTTGATTTCCTCCACCCGGGCCGGCATCTCGGCTCGCGACCGCCGGTAATAGATGATTGCCCGGGAGGCCCCCAATCTCAGGGCTGTCCTGACGGCGTCCATGGCCACGTTGCCCCCGCCGATGACCGCCACCTGGCGGGCCCGGGGCACCGGCGTGTCAAACTCCGGGAAGCGAAATCCCTTCATCAGATTGACCCTGGTCAGGTATTCGTTAGCCGAAAAGACTCCGAGCAGGTTTTCACCGGGGATGTTCAGGAAAGAAGGCAGCCCGGCTCCCGTTCCCAGGAAGAAAGCTGCGTAACCGGCCTGCCTCAGGTCATCCAGGCTGGCCGTTTTGCCGACGATGAAATTGGTTTTAATCTCTACTCCCAGGGCCCTGATGAAATTTATCTCCGACTGAAGAATGGTCCGCGGCAGGCGGAATTCCGGAATGCCGTAGGCCAGGACACCCCCTGGAAGATGGAGCGCCTCAAAGACCGTGACCTGATAGCCCAGCCGGGTCAGGTCGGCCGCGGCTGTCAGGCCCCCTGGCCCGGAACCGACCACGGCCACCTTTTCTTTCCCCGGTTCCGCTCCCCGGCTCCCGGCCGGCAACGGGCCCGTACTTTCCCTGGTGCAGAGGTAATCAGCCACGAACCTTTCCAGGTGGCCGATGGCCACCGGCTCTTTTCCAGCCTGGACCAGGTTGCAGGCTTTTTCGCATTGCACTTCCTGGGGGCAGACCCGGCCGCAGATGGCCGGAAGTCCGTTGGTTTCGTGGATTTTTTCCAGGGCCCGGTCCAGCTCTCCGGCTTCTATGTATTTAATAAAAGTGGGAATATCTATGGCCACCGGGCAACCGG
>DMVN01000138.1 GCA_003476685.1 Acidobacteriota bacterium
GGTAACAGTCAGATTTCCAAAAAGTCAGGAATTAATGCAGGTATGTAGACATTGAGCTCTGGCTTGGTCACCAGTTAGATCCCTTTAAAAAGGAAATATGTAGGGCACCCCCCATTTTCATCGCTTTGAGCTGACGGCATCGTCCACTAAAAAAATAGGAAAAATCTAGGGTGACCCGATTTTTTAGGCTTTGCCCAGGACCATGGCCAGCAGGGCCATCCTGACATAAAGCCCGTATTCCATCTGCCGGAAATAAGCGGCCCGGGGGTCCTTATCCACTTCCATGGCGATTTCGTTGACCCTGGGCAGCGGGTGCATGACAATCATCCTGTCCTTGGCTTTCTCCATCGTCTTGGCCGTGATCACGTAGGCATCCTTGACTTTCTCATACTCTTCCAGGTTTTCAAACCTCTCCCGCTGAACCCGGGTCACATACAGCACGTCAGTCTCGGGCAGCACCTTATCCAGAACTGTGTATTCCTTTTGCGGCAGCCCCTTCTCCTCCACTTCCTCGATCACCTCCCGGGGCATGCGCAGCACCTCGGGCGAAACATAATTCAACTTGATGTTCTTGAACCTGGTCAGAAGCCTGGCCAGCGAATGCACCGTCCGCCCGTATTTCAGGTCGCCCAGCATGGTTACGTTCAGGTCATCCAGCCGGCCCAGCTCTTCCCGGATGGTGAAGACGTCCAGCAGGGCCTGGGTCGGATGTTCGCCCACGCCATCTCCGGCATTGATTACCGGCTTGCCGGCATACTGAGCGGCCAGGGCGGCCGAACCGACCTCCGGGTGTCTGATAACGATAACGTCGCAATAAGCGGCCAGGGTGCGCACGGTATCGGGCAGGCTTTCGCCCTTGGCCACCGAAGAATACCTGACCTCGCTGATGGGAATGACCGCTCCACCCAGCCGCTGCATGGCGGCCATGAAGGAAGCAAAAGTCCTGGTTGAAGGTTCATAGAACAGGTTGGCCAGAATTTTCCCTTTCAGCAAATCAAAGGTCCCGATTCTTTCCACCATCACCCGCATCTCGTGGGCCACGCTGAAGATATATTCCAGGTCGGGCCGGGTAAACTGCTTGACCGACAGTATGTCTTTCCCATACCAGGGAGCAGTTTGCTGGTCGCCAAAGGGCAGGTAGGGGCTTTTGGGCTTGGTAGGCATGCTGACTCCTTTTTATCCTCTCGGGATTCAAAGTTTTTCTTTAATATATTTATCCGCCTGCCGGCTGTCAACCCGGCTGGAAGTTTTAAACCGGCATAAACCAGAATTCCGGCGACCGCCTTTCCAGGTTGATAGTCACCAGGGGAAGGATGTGGTCAGAGAAATAAAAAAACGGGGTAAACCCCGGGATGGTAATGTATTAATTAGTATGTAACGCTCACCCTAGTATATGTTGGGTAACAAGGAGAGATTCCTGGGTCCTGAAACCTAAGTTGAATTCAAGCCAGCTCATCAAAATTGAAGCCAACTTAAAAAATGGCAACAAAATACAGAATATTACCTTGCGACTATCGTTTAAAAACCTTCACCGTTGAGAATTCTGTTCGCTCAGTAAGAGTCATGATTCTCCGAGACTGCAGCTTAAAAGTCGGAAGGGCCATAAATAATTAAAGGGAGCAACCCCGCCGGCGCCCCCGCTTTTTAGCCTTTTTTACAAATACTTCTGCCACTCGGCCTGTCCCAACTCCAGGCGGTAGCTGCCGCCTCGCCAGATGACCGCCGCTTCGGCCCGCTCCAGCTTCCGGGCCTGGCTGTAGCGAATCACCAGCAGGCAGGCTTCTCTGACCGCGGCAGCTGCTGCCACCCCGGCCGCACTCTTATCGGCCGCCCTTTTTTCTGGAACTATCTTGCCTTCCTGAATCGTCCGCACCAGCTGGATGCGCCCCGATTTCCTGTCATTTTCCATCCTTCCTTTCTGCTGGCCACCCTCTCTGCTTTCTTCTACTGCTAACACCGGACCCTCAACACCCGGAGACGAAGCCATGTTTTCACCCCCTGCCCAACCACCAGCTCCGCCGGCCGAATCTTTCCCCAGCAGTTCGCCCCACTGTTTCAACCTGACCACTGCCAGCGGGCCTTTAATCCCGGCTGTGGTCACCAGAACATCCCACTCGTCAGCCAGTCCGGCTATTTTTTCATTCTCCCCCTCATTCCGTCCCACCACTATCAACCCGTCCGCTTCAAAAAATACCCGGCCGGTTTTAATCAGGCTAATGTCGCCGGCTCTCAATTTTCCCCGCCACTCCCTTAACCGCCGCAGCCGGGCGCTAAAAACCGGGTCGGTCAGGAGGCAGCCTCCAGCCGGAGTCGGAAATTCCCTGAGGCCGTATTTTTCAGCCAGCTCCAGTTGCCTCTTCCTGGAACGTCCATAAAGGTCAAGCAATTTCTCCCGGTCCACCAGGCCTTTTTCTTCCGGGATAGTCGGCGGCAACAGCCTGGCCGAAAGTGGCCTCAGCACCAGCCCCTTAATACCGGAGAGTTTTTCCACTATGGCCAGGGCCTGGCGGTTCTGGGACTTCGGCCTTTCGCCCAGCACTTCACCGGTGGCCACGAAATCAGCCTGATATTCTTCCAGCAGTTGCCCGGCTATCCTGGCCATCTGACCGTGACAATCGATACAGGGATTGAGCCGGCGGCCATAACCGTATTTCGGATTTTCCACCAGTTCAATCTGTTCCTGGTTGATGTCGACCAGAAGCAGCGGCCAGCCCAGCTCTTCCGCCGCCCGGATAGCTCCAGCCGCTCCGAAAAACTGGCTGTGAAAGGTCAGGCCCACCACCTCTATTCCCTGCTCTTCCAGCACCTTCCCGGCCAGCACGCTATCCAGCCCCCCGGAGAAAAGCAACAGCGCCCTGGCTCGGGCCTGCTTCTGGCCGGGTTTCCTGATTTCGGTAATTTTCATCTTCATCACCTTAAACATCCAACACACCTCGGGCCCCCAAAAAGAGCCACCTCCGGCCTGACCCGACCGCTTCAATCATAGCAGAAACTTCCGGAGCTAATAAGCCGTCAACAGGCAGTCCATCAGCCGGGTATCCTTCTCCATCGACCGGAGAAGGCTTCCGGTGTTTAGCCTTAAACAAGTATCAAGGTCTCAGCGAATAGCCACACGGCCTGGCTGGCCAACCCCGGCTCCAACTCCTGACCTGGGAAAGATTCATGTTGGCCCGGGCAACTATCGGCCAATCCTTTTCTCAATAATGTGATCAGGCTAAAAACTGAAGCTTGTGTTCGGAGTCCATTAACATTCTCTTTCCGGCTCCTATTGCTTTTCTTTCATCCCGGCCATTTTTCTTATTTTGCCCAGCCTGGCCAGCCAGCGCATCAGGCTGAAAGTCCAGGGACAGCGCATCAAGAAAGCAATTATCCTGTTGCGGCAGCCGGGAACGACAATCACCTTCTTGCCGTTCAGAGCCTTCAACGAAATCCTGACCACCCGGTCGGCCTTCATCCAGAGCAGGCCCGGAATGGCCTCTTTATTTATCCCGGCCACCTGGTGAAACTCGGTATGGGTCAGGCCCGGACAGAGAGCCTGGATTTTAATGCCCGTTTCCAACAACTCGTTCTGCAGGTTTTCTGAAAACATCACCAGGAAGGCCTTGGTTGAACTGTACATGGCCCCGGAAAAAGGAGAAAAAGCAGCTACTGAAGCCAGGTTTATAACCGCTCCTCTGTTTCTTTTCATCATAGCCGGCAGGGCAGCCCTGGTCAGAACAACCGGAGCCGTTATATGGACTCTGACCATCTGTTCGGCTTCCTGGGTCTGGTCGCGGTACAGCTTGCTCCGGCCGCCGAAACCGGCATTGTTGATGAGTAGCTCCAGGTCCTCAGTTTGCCTTATTTTATCGGCCAGGCGGTAGACCTCCTCCTCCCGGCTGAGGTCAGTCGGGAAAACCTCGACCGCAATTCCAAACTTTTCCCTCAGCTCGGCCGCCAGCTTTTCCAGGCGCTCTTTCCTCCTGGCCACCAGGATTAAATCGGTTCCGGCCGCGGCCAGCTGTCTGGCGTATTCTTCACCCAGCCCGGCTGAAGCTCCGGTTATCAGTGCTTTTCGGTAGACCATCTTCATCTTGCCACCTCTTTTTTAATTATTCTTTTTGAGTTTCAGTTTATATATGATAGCAGAACAGGCGTAAAAAACTTAGACCGGGCCCTAGACCGGACACCTTATATCATCTTAGACCGGCCGAAACCTGCCGGCCAATACGGGATAAATAGCCACAGCCCCGGCTCTTAGCATACCTTTGCTATCAGCGTCCCTCAGATTATTATTATAATAAAAGGAATAAACAGCAGGATTAAAGGCCCGTTGTTTACTGCCGCACCGCTTCTTTTCCAACGGGGCAAAATTGATTTCGCCCAGAAATGTTCAGTTCCGGTTTTGGCGCCTGGTTGAAGACCCGGCTCCCTGCTGTTTCAACCCTGCCCTTTAAAAAAATTCAGTCAGAGTATTCATCCCGGTTGTATTTTTTAGCCGGGAGAACAGCTTGTTTACCAACCCTATTCCCACGCCCTTCTTCCCTTTCCTGCCAAACTGAGTAAAAACACAGCCCGCAATCTGAAGAGGGCAGGCCGGTTCGGTTTCAGGTCAGGCTTTCTTTTTCAGGGTTTCCAGGATTTCAGACAGCAGCTTGACTTCAGCCGAAGGTTCCGGAGCCGGAGCAGCAGCCGCTTCCTGGGCTTTCTTCCTGTCCTTCAATTCCTGGATCTTTTTCATCGGGACGACGATAGCAAAATAAATCACCGCGGCTACAATCAGGAAATTGACCACGGCGTTGATAAACTTGCCCAGGGCTACCGGGCCAAGGGACAACCCGGAAAAATCGGGCCGCCCGAAAATCGCCCCGATGAGCGGGGTGAGCACATCGGCCACCATCGAGTTGACAATCTGGCTGAAAGCCGCCCCGATGATGACAGCCACGGCCAGGTCGACCACGTTGCCGCGCATGATAAACTCTTTAAACCCTTTGAGCATGACTTTTACTCCCTTCCAAGATGTAAACATTATATGGCAAACCTTCTATG
>DMVN01000142.1 GCA_003476685.1 Acidobacteriota bacterium
GGTAGATGGACAGGGTGATGTCCAGCAGGGCTGGCACTGAATCATAGGAAAAAGTTACTCCTTCTACCCGGACAATTTCTTCGGCCTGTCTGTCCATGGTTACTCGCAGTTCAGGGCCTTTTTCAGGACCAGCAGGTTATCATTCATTAAGTCGAGGAAGCTTTTGCCGGCTCTCACCTGGGCTGCGGTCAGGTTAACTCCGGCTGACAGGCTGTACAGCTCGGCTCCAGTTTCTCTGGCCAAGGTCCTGGCATAGGCCGGGGGGTGAGAACTTTCGTAAAAAACGGCTTCAACCCGCTTTTCTTTTATTAAATTTATTATTTCCTGAAGTCTTCTGGTTCCGGGCTGGGCCTCAGGTTGCGGCCCCGTCAGACTTATCAGGGTCAGACCGTAGCGGGCGGCGAGATAGGCAAAGGCCTGGTGCCCGGCCAGGATGATTTCCTGGTGGCGGCAGGGACTGAGTTCCCGGCGGTACCTTTCATCCAGTGCTTTGAGCTCGGACTGAAGAAGCTGTCCTCTCTCTGCATATAGGGCCGCTCCTTCCGGGTCCAGTTCCGACATTTCTTTTACCAGGGCGCTGACCAGATAGCGGTCAGCCTCAAAATCCAGCCAGACATGGGGGTCATCCTGACGGACAGCCGGGAAACCCTCGGACCGGAGGTAATCAAGAAATTTCAGGCTCCTGGCCTTTTTCCCCCTGGTCAGGGCTGCCTCCAGCCTGTCCAGCCAGGGTTCAAGACCGCCGCCGACCGCCAGCAACAAATCGGCCCCGGCCAGTAATTTAAGGTCAGAAGGCCTCAGCTGGAAATGATGGATTTCGGCCGACGGTGGGATGAGCTGCCTGACTTCCGCCCGCTGGCCGCCCACGGCCCGGGCCAGGTCGGTCAGGGGCAGGATGGTGGTCACCACCTTTAGCCGCGGTTGAGCTGGAGCTCTGACCGAAGAAAAGGCCAGCAGGACCAGAGCCAGGAAAATTGAAATCAGCCTGCCGGCCCGGGTTACAGCCAAGGCACTCCTCCGGTCAAACTTGCAATTTGGTCATATTTTTAGGATATTATAACATATTAATCAACCTTAAAAGGAGCGAACTATGAGCACTGATTTGACTTCTCTTAAACCGGAGAAGCTCTGGAAACATTTCAGTCAGATTCTGACCATTCCTCACGGTTCGGGTAACGAGAAAGCTCTGGCCAGCCATATTCTCAACCTGGCCCGGAGCTGGGGACTGGAGGCCCGGCAGGATAAAGTGGGCAACGTGGTGGTGCGCAAGCCGGCCTCACCCGGGAAGGAAAACTCTCCCGGTGTGGTGTTGCAGGCTCACCTGGATATGGTCTGCGAAAAAAATTCCGATATTACCCATGATTTTCTGAAAGACCCGATTCAGGCCCGGATTGACGGGGACTGGGTTAAGGCCAGCGGTACCACCCTGGGGGCCGACAACGGCATCGGTCTGGCGGCCTGCCTGGCCGTGCTGGAAGACCGGACTCTAACCCATGGTCCGCTGGAGTGTCTGTTTACGGTGGACGAAGAAACGGGACTGACCGGAGCTTTCAAGCTGGGACGGGACCTTCTCCGGGGAAAACTGCTGCTGAACCTGGATTCAGAAGATGAGGGAACCTTTACCATCGGTTGCGCCGGCGGGGCTGATTCGGAAATTACTTTACCCCTCGAACGCAAAAAGAAAAAATCCAGCAACCTGATGCTCATCAAGATTTTCGGTCTGCGCGGCGGTCATTCCGGCCTGGACATTAACCTGGGGCGGGGCAATGCTCTCAAACTCTTAAGCCGGGTGCTGGCTCTGGCCTCAGAAAAATTCCGGCTGGAACTGGTTGCCCTCAACGGCGGAAGCAAGCGGAATGCCATTCCCCGGGAAGCCTGGGCGGTGGTGGCGGTGGAGCCCAAGGCCCGGAAGAGCTTGCTTAATTTTCTGAAAAAAGAATTCGAGACTGTAAAATCAGAATACAGGGTAACCGAGCCGGACCTGAATTTTGACCTGAGGGATTCGGTTGATTCCGATTTTCCGCTAACCGTCGAATCCCAGAATCGGTTGCTGCGGTTAGTCCTGGCCCTGCCCCACGGGGTAATTGCCATGCATCCCCAGATAGCCGGGCTGGTAGAAACCTCCAGCAACCTGGCCATAGTCAACACCGAGCCCCGACAGGCCAGGATAATCTGCAACAGCCGAAGCTCGGTCTTCTCGGCCCTGGAAGCCACCCGGCTGGTCATCAGGTCAGCCTGTCAACTGGCCGGGGCTAAGGCGGTCCAGCCTCAGGGTTATCCGGCCTGGACTCCCAACCTGGATTCGTCCCTGCTGGCCAAAATGGTGGAAATATACAAGAACCTGTTCCAGAAAGAACCAGAGGTCAAAGCCGTCCACGCCGGACTGGAATGCGGGATAATCGGTGAGAAGTATCCAGGAATGGACATGATTTCTTTCGGTCCGACCATCAAGTATCCTCATTCTCCCGATGAAAAGGTCAGCATTAGTTCGGTAGAAAAATTCTGGCAATTTCTGCTGGAGGCCCTCAATAAATTAACTTGAAATAAAGCGGAGGCGACATGAAGAGAAGAAAATTTCTTCTGCTTCTGGGAATTTTTTCTTCTCTGCCTTCAAGGTTGTGGTCAATGTTCAAACCAGGGAGGACGATTATGAAGAAAGCCATCCAGACCGACCGGGCCCCACGGGCCATCGGCCCCTATTCCCAGGCCATTCGGGCCAACGGTTTTATCTTTGTTTCAGGGCAGATTCCGCTGGACCCGGCCAGGGGTGAAATAGCCGGGGCTACCATAGAGGAACAGACTCATCAGGTGTTGAAAAACATCCAGGCCATTCTGGAAGCCGCTGGCAGTTCCATGGCTGAGGTGGTCAAGGCCACCGTCTATCTGGCTGACATGAATGATTTTGCCAAAATGAATGCCATTTATGCCCAGTATTTCCCCGAGCCCTTCCCGGCCCGGGCCGCTTTCCAGGTGGCCAGGCTGCCCCGCGATGTCAAGGTCGAAATTGAGGTAATGGCCGCCGCCGGTCCCGAGGTCACACCGGTGGTCAAATAGACGGTCTCCAGAACTCTGGGCGGCGGGCTTAATTTTTGCTGGCTCTGTAGTATAATTTAATTTGAGGATAACCGATGCCCATATATGAGTATTTGTGTCTGAATTGCCACAAAAGGTTCGAGATTCTGGTTAATCTGAACAGCGAAGTTAAAATCACCTGCCCCGACTGCCGGAGTGACCGGGTCAAAAAACTGGTATCGGCCTTCGGCATCGGCGGGGGCGGCAGCAGGATTAAAAGCGGGGGCAGCGGCTGTTCCACCTGTTCTTCTCATAGCTGTTCCACCTGTAAATAGAGCTTTTTTTCTTGACATTTTCCGCTCTTATCCTGTAAATCTATTCACTCATTTAAATCTCCAGGAAGAGGAGCAATCGGATTTTGGCTGACTCGAAAAAAGCAAGCCTGAGAATCGGGGTGGACTCGGGCGGAACCTTTACCGACTTTGTCATTCATTCCCGGGGCCAGCTGATCGTTAAAAAGCTGCCTTCCACTCCGCATGACCCGGCCGAGGCCATATTGAGTGGTCTGGCCGAATTCTGCTCGAAGGAACGAGCGACTATCATCCACGGGACAACAGTCGGCACCAACGCCCTGCTGGAAAAAAAGGGCGGCCGGATTGCCTTCATCACCACCAGTGGTTTTGAAGACATTATTTTCATCGGCCGCCAGACCAGGAAGCATCTTTATAACCTGAAGGGAGAAGAGCGGACTTACCTTCTCCCGCCCCGGCTGTGCTTTGGCCTGGAGGAGAGAATCCTGGCCAGCGGCCAGGTGGAAAAGCCTCTGGTCAAGGGGGATGTAGATAGAATTATCAGGCTCCTGAAAAAAGAAAAGGTGGAAGCGGTGGCCGTCTGCCTGCTTCATTCCTATGCTAACCCGGTCCACGAACTGGCAGTAGCCGATAGATTGAAGCAGGCCGGGTTCAGGGTCTCGGTTTCTTCCAGCCTTCTGCCTGAACACCGGGAATTTGAACGGGCTTCCACCACGGTCATTAATGCCTATCTCCTGCCCGTTATGGACCGCTACCTGGAAAAGCTGGAGACCAGTCTCTCTGGGGCCGAGCTCAAAATCATGCAGTCCAACGAAGGTTACATTTCAGCCGGCAGAGCCAGGCAGGAACCCATCAGAACCATCCTGTCAGGCCCCACGGGCGGAGTAGTCGGAGCCTATCACCTGGCCCGGGCCGCCGGTTTCCGCAAGGTAATCAGTTTCGACATGGGTGGTACTTCAACCGATGTTTCGCTGATCGACGGCCGGATAAAAAGGTCCACCGAAAACCTGGTGGGCGATTATCCGGTCCGCTTGCCCATGGTCGATGTGCATTCGGTAGGAGCCGGCGGCGGTTCGGTGGTCTACGTGGATAAGGGCGGTCTGCTGCGGGTAGGGCCCCAGAGTGTCGGAGCCAACCCCGGGCCGGCCTGTTATGGTCTGGGTGATACTCCGGCTGTGACCGATGCCAACCTCTGCCTGGGCCGGCTGGACCCGGAATTTTTCCTGGGCGGCAGGATGAAAATCTACCCGGAAAGAAGTCAGAAGGCCCTGGAAGCTGTGGCCCGGAAAATCGGCCGGAGCCTGGTGGAAACCGCCCTGGGGGTGGTCGATATTGCCAACGCCAGCATGGAAAAAGCCATCAGGGTAATTTCGGTGGAGAGGGGCTATGACCCCCGTCAGTTCACCCTGGTTTCCTTCGGCGGCGCCGGCGGGCTGCACGCGGTGGAAATGGCCGAACATCTCCGGATTCCCAGGGTGATTGTTCCCCGCCTGGCCGGGGTGTTGTCGGCCCTGGGTTTGTTGCTGGCCGATGCCGTCAAGGATTATTCCAGGTCCTTTATCAGGCTGGCCCAGAAAACTGACCCGGTTGAACTGGAAAAAGCTTTCAACCAGATGGCCGAACAGGCTGTAGCCGATATGGCCGAAGATGGTTTTGACCCGGCTGAGGTCCTGGTGGAAAGGCAATTAGACTTGAGGTACCTGGGACAGTCGCACGAGCTGAGTGTTCCCTATCGCCCCGGCGCTTTTCATAATTTCAGTTACATCAATGACTTCCACCGGCAGCATCGGCGCCTGTTTTCTTATTATCACCAGCACCGGCCGGTAGAAATAGTCAACCTGAGAATCAGGGCCATAGCCAGAGCTCCCAGGGTCAAGCTCCAGACCTGTGAGCGCAGCCCGGAGGTGCCGGCTGCGGCCCGGTTAAAAAAGCAAGGGCTGTACTATGGCCGGGAAAAATACCAGGTGGAGGTGCTGGACCGGTCGAGGCTGCTGGCTGGCAACAGAATCCCCGGGCCCTGCTTGATCCTCGACGCCGAATCCACCACCTTTGTTCCGCCCGGTTACCTGGCCGAGACCGATGAGTACTTGAATCTGATAATAGAAAAAACAGGGACCAAATGAAACTGTTTGACCCGATCGAGCTGGAGCTTTTCAAGAATTTATTTACCTCCATAACCGAGGAAATGGCCGCGGTGCTGCAGAGGACAGCCCTATCCCCCAACATCAAAGAAAGAAGGGACTTTTCCTGCGCCCTTTTTACCCGCCTGGGAGAGACTTTTGCCCAGGGTTCCCATATCCCGGTTCACCTGGGAGCTATGCCGCTGTCGGTCCAGGCGGCGCTGCAGGCAGTGGAATTTCGTCCTGGCGATGTGGTCATACTCAATGACCCTTACCGGGGCGGCACTCACCTGCCCGACATTACCTGCATCCAGCCTTATTTTGTTGACGATAATCTCTGCTTTCTGGTGGCCAACCGGGCTCATCATTCCGATGTCGGCGGCCTTACCCCCGGGTCAATGCCCCTGGCCACTGAAATTTTCCAGGAAGGGGTTATTATTCCTCCGCTCAAGCTGTACCAGCGCGGCCGGTTGAACGAAGAAGTGCTCAGCCTGTTCCTGGCCAACGTCCGGACTCCGGAAGAAAGACGGGGAGACATTCTGGCCCAGGTGGCGGCCAATTCCCGGGGCGCCAGGCGGCTGGGAGAAATGCTCAGTCGCTATGGCCTGGAAAAATTGACCTTATATGCCGACCAAATTCAGGACTACACCGAAAAAATTCTCCGGGCCACTATTAAGTCCATTCCCGATGGCCGTTATGAATTTGAGGACTTCCTGGACGATGACGGGCTTGACAACCGGCCGATCATGATAAGAGTGACTCTGACCATCAGGGGCGACGAAGCCTGGGTTGATTTCAGCGGTTCAGCCGACCAGGTGGCCGGTTCGGTTAATGCCAATTTTGCCGTCACCTATTCCGCGGTCCTCTATGTTTTCCGCAGCCTGGTGGAAGAAGACATACCTTTCAATACCGGCTTGATGAAACCGGTGCATATAATCGCTCCAGAAGGCTCGGTGGTTAACGCCACTTTCCCCTCGGCCCTGGCCGGAGGCAACGTGGAAACTTCCCAGAGAATAGTCGATGTCCTGCTGGGAGCGCTGGCCCGGGCCATTCCCGACCGGATACCGGCTGCCAGCCAGGGGACGATGAACAACGTGGCCTGCGGCGGTTTTAACCCCAGGACCAGAACCAGCTTTGCCTATTATGAAACCATAGGCGGCGGCCTGGGGGCC
>DMVN01000252.1:0-475 GCA_003476685.1 Acidobacteriota bacterium
ACTGGCAGGGCGGCATCAACTACACTCTGAGCCGCGTCCAGGGTAACTACGGCGGTCTGGCCAGCTCTGACGAAGCCGGCCGCGTGTCGCCCAACGTTGAAAGATACTTCGACTACTGGTTCATGCCCTACAAGGCCAACGGCGAGGAACTGGGCGGACCTCTGCCTCACGACAGAACCCACTACATCAAAGCCTACGGCTCCTACGTGTTTCCCTTCGGTCTAACTGTCGGTATGACTGCCTATGCCAGAAGCGGCTATCCTCTGAGCACCAGAATCAACCTCTGCAACGCCTACATGTGGCCGAACGGCTACGGCGACCTGGGTCGCCTGCCCTGGAACATCTGGGCTGATGTTTATGTCGAGTACACCCTGCGCTTTGCCGGGAAGTACGGCGTCGGCATCAACCTCCAGGTCAATAACATCACCAACACCAAGTCCATCACCGGCAAGGTTTTCGACCTGAACAGAGTCGG
>DMVN01000252.1:615-7792 GCA_003476685.1 Acidobacteriota bacterium
CCTGGTCGATGAGACTGGGCTTCAAGTTCACCTTCTAAGCTGAGTTAAGCAGACGTTCAAGCCCGTCCCCGCCGGAAGGCGGGGGCGGGCTTTTTATTTTTCCCAGAAATTATGCTTCATCAAGGTTTTTCAGTGGGTATTCTCCCAGGAGGTCCAGGCAGATTTCCTGATTACCTGTCCATGAATCTGGCGACCATGGATGGGGTGGTCCGGTGTCACAACGGGCCAGCAAAAGATTGCCTTCAAGAGATTATAAAGACTGCGACCAAGACTAAAATTGCCATAATTGTATCTTGAGCCAGGCTCTACTCAGCAGTCCCGAAACCCGACTCTTGGAAATAAGGGCTGAACTGTGGTGCGAATTTGGGAGCCACTAAATTTTCTTTCAGATTGCCAGCCAGCCTTAACAATCCGGCCTTGAAAGCTGCCGGGCATTTATCGGCCAGTAGGACCTGCAGACTAATTGCCGCCCAGCTTCTTCTCCAGCCTTTCCAGTTCCCGCCGGGCCAGCCGGATGGTTTCTTCCCGGTCGCCGCTGGAATTCTCCAGATATCTGCGGAAGTATTCCACAGCTTCCCTGGTCCGCCCGGCTTTCTCGTAAGCCAAGGCCAGGTTGAAATAGCCTGACCTGGTGGGCATGATGGCCACCGCCTGCCGCAGGTAAAAGATGGCCTGTTCGTGGTCACCCAGGTAAGAATAAGCCAGCCCGGTAAACTGGTATAAACTCTGGTCTTCGGGAAAATCTTCAATCAGCCGCTTATAAATCTCTATGGCTTCAGCTAATTTCCCGGCCGAAGCCAGGCTGGCAGCCAGGCTGGTTCTAAGGGATTTGCTTTCAGGCTCCACTTCCAGCGCTCGCCGATAGAGGGTCCAGGCTTCTTCTTTCCGTCCGGCAGCATCCAGTATCCCGGCGCTAACGGTCAGAGCTTCCAGGTTGCGGGGATTCAGCTCCAGGACTTTTCCCATGGTTCGGAGGGCCAGGAAGTATTTGCCGCTGACAGCATAAGTGTGACCCAGCCTGGTCAGGAGAATTTCTGAATCGGGAAGTCTGTCCAATCCCTGCTGCAAAACCTCTATGGCCCGGTCCATTTTTTTCTGCCCGGCCAGAGCCAGGGCCAGGTTGACATAGCTGGCCGGCGAGTCGGGAGCTTCTTCCAGTATCTTCCAGTAGGCCTGCTCGGCCAGGTCGTATTTTTCTTCGAACTCATAAGCTTGAGCCTGCTGGATCAATTTCAATAGTTCTATTTTTTCTTTGGGGTCAGGGTAGGTGGATTGTCCTCTGGCCGGGGCCAGGTTGAGGTAACCCAGGGAGCGCAGCCTTTCCAGGTCCTCAGGCCTGGTGGCTCCACCTGAGGCCGGAACAGCTTGACCCAGGAGCAAATTTTCCAGCTTCTGCCTGAGCTCGGCCGCCAGTTCCTGGTTGGTGGAGAATAGATTTCGCCTTTCCTCTGGGTCCGATTTCAGGTCAAAAAGCTCCGGGCGAGGGGACTGAATTAATTTCCACCGGCCGGAAATTATCCCTATCAACTCCGACCAGCCGAAATTCTCCCGGGGGTAGAAAGTTTCAATGACCGTGTCCCGGTCGTTCTTCTCCCGGCCCTGGAAAAACGTCTCCAGGCTCCGACCCTGCATCTGAGCCGCTTCTTCCTCCCCCCTAACCCAGGACAGTATGGTAGGAGCCAGGTCGGTCAGGCGCACCCTTTCCTCTACTACTGCCGGTCGAGTAAAGACCTTTTTACCCCAGAAAATCAGAGGCACCCGGACGGTCTCTTCGTAGAGAAAGATGCCGTGACCCAGTTCCACCCGGCTGCCCAGGCCTTCTCCGTGATCGCCGGCAACGATGATAACAGTCTTATCCAGCAGGCTTTTGTCTTCCAGGGCCTGGAGTATCCGGCCAACGTAGACATCCATATAAGCTATTTCACCGTCGTATGGACAGTCGCTAAATTCCTGGTCATAGGGAGCTGGCGGGTCGTAGGGCAGATGGGGGTCGTAATAGTGGACCCAGCAGAAAAACCTGTCCCGGTAATTATTTTCCAGCCAGCGGGCAAACCTGGAAAAGGTATCGCCGGCCCGGCGCTCGGCGTTCATAGTCTTAAAGGGCAGATCGGCCTGGAAGGTATCGTCATAGACTTCGAATCCCCGGTCCAGACCGAAGCGGGAATCGACGGAAAAAGAAGAGACAAAAGCCGCCGTGCGGTAACCCCTGTTTTTAAGGGTTTCAGTTACGGTCTTAATATCCGCCGGCAGGTAATGCCCATTATTCCTTACCTGGTGCCGGAATGGTTCCAGTCCGGTCAGGATGGTTGTATGAGAAGGCAAAGTCAGAGGAGCCGGACAGTAAGCCCGGGCAAAACGAATTCCTTCCCGGGCCAGGCGGTCAAGGTTGGGCGTTCTGGCTTCTTTATAGCCATAACAGCCCAGGTGGTCAGCCCTGGTGGTATCAAGAGTAATCAGCAGAATATTGGCTGACGAAACAGCTACCCGGTCGTAGATTGGCGCTTTCTGGCCTAAAAAATACCAGACTGCCACAAGACCCAGCGCCAGAAGCAGCCCACCGATTATGAAAAATTTACTCTTAAAGCCGCCCCGGCTCTTCCCAGATGACCCCATTCTATGGCGGGACCTGGCGGTTACTTCATTTCCCGCTATTTCAGCCGACAATTCTTCTGGAATTTCGGGTTGAATTAATTTTTTTTTCTTTTTTTTCTTTCCCATTAGACCAGCCTGCCCTGAAAAGCCTCAGTTTCAGGGTCTTTCCGCCGGATGGCTATACATATTCTTCCTGTTTCGGACGGATAACTTCCCTGAAACCCGTCCCGGCCGAGTTCCCGGAACTTAAATCTTTATTTTTTTATGGCCTGCAAAATCTGCTGGACCATGGCCACCCGGGGGGAATCCTGGGGCTCCAGCTTCAGGAACTTTTCAAAATATTCAACAGCCGCAGCCATGTCATTCTTGTTCAGGGCCACGTAGCCAAGCTTTAAGTAAGGTTCCGGCCAGTCGGGCTTGATGCCAGAAGCCATCTTGAAATACCTCTCGGCTTCATCCAGTTTCTGGTTGGTGAAGAAAACTTCGCCCACGTTAAAAGCAACAACTTCGTCCTGTGGAGCAGTATCAACAGACTGTTTGAAATACTTGGCGGCTTCCTCCAGGTTGTCCTGCTTGAGGTAGACCAGACCGATGGCGGCCAGGGCCTTGGCGGTCATGTTGACCCCCATGGCCATATCGCCCTTGGCCTTTTCTATTACCTGGTTATAATACTCCAGGGCTTTATCAATCTCGCCCTTTTCCCGGTAACAATCGCCTATGTTCAACAGGATCTGGTAGGCAGAAGGATTCTTTTCATAAAACTGCTCGAACATGGCCAGGGCCGTATCGTATTTGCCTTCCTGGAAAAACTGGTTGCCCTGGTCCAGGAGTTCCAGCGAGGCCTGGTCCTGAATGATGGACATGCCGCCGCCAGCCTTCTGCAGCTTGATGGTAATTCTGGGATTCTTTTCCAGCTGGCTGACCGTTACTTCCTGGGCCATGGGAGCATAACCCTCGGCCGAAACCATCAGGCTCCAGCGTCCGGAACCCAGGCCGATAAAGGACCATTCGCCCTTTTTATTGGTAGTGGCTTCGAGTTTCAGGCCGCCGCCCGCATCCTGGATGTAGGTTAAGACCAGCTTGGCCCCGACCACCGGTTTATCATTATGGTCGAGCACCACTCCTCCCAGCCGTCCTACTCCCCGGCCCGCCTGGGCCAGGGCCAGAGACTGGGCCAGGAAGAAGACCAGGGCCAGGCTTACCAGATAATGATAATGATTTTTTTTCATTAAGACCTCCATACCATAATTCTTAATCCAATCAGGATTGAATGGCTTATTTCTTTTTCTCTTTCAAAGCTTTCACCCGGGCCTTTATCTTATCCTGGTTGGGCTCAATCTGCAGGGACCTCTCCCAGGCATAAAGGGCTTCCTCCAGGTCTCCCAGCTGGTAATAACATTCGCCGATGGCGTTGAGTACGTTAATGTTGGTCCCGAAGTGCGCCAGATACTGCTTGAAATAATCGATGGCCTGCTGGTATTGCTGCTGGGCCTGGAAGGACTGGCCGACTATTTCCAGAAAATCGTGCTGGCCCTGGTTGACAAAAGGCAGGGCAATGTTCAGAACTTCCTGGTATTGATTCTCGGAATAAAGCAGCCGGCAGTAATCCAGGGCCAGAGCCGGGTTGGCCGGGTCTTTTTTATGAGCGGTTTCCAGGTATCGCCTGGCCCGCGACGTATCTTTCTTGTTCCAGTACTGAAGCCCCAGCGCATGCTGAACCGAGGCTGAATTATCCCCGTCGACGGGCTGGGTCATGACCCAGGACCGGGGTAGAGAAGTTAGGTGACTGATAAAAAAGTTGGTCTTGTCCGCCAGCAGGACGTTGTTATTCCCGTCCTGCAAAGTTACCCTGAGGGTATAGTTGGCCGGGGTCCAGCCTTCCAGGATGAATTCTTCATAAAAGACATTGCCCTCGGGGTACTCGCTGAGCTTCTTGCTGAAAGCCTTAATGACTTCTCCGTTCTCCCGGACCACCTCATAATTCAGGCTACCCTGGTTCCGCAATTTGGGAGTTAACCCCCAGACCTGGAAGAAGGCATACATCCTGTCACCGAGGACAAAATCATTGCGGGGCGTCGGCATGAATTGCAGGTCGTTCAGCAGGAAAGCTTTATTCAGGCCGCGGTACTGGGAGCTGCGGCTCAGCCTGGTTGACAGCAGCACCGGGCTCATCTGTAGCTGCCGTTCGGGAATGTTGAGCGTGGTCTCCAGGGAAGTGAATTCCTTGGAAACGAAATTCTTGAAAAGAATGCTAAGCCGGTATTTTCCGGGAACCAGGGGAAACACATCCTGGAAGCTCATCTGGCGGTCCCGGATGCTGTTGACCTGGTCGCCCCTCAGATTCAGCGGTATTCTGCGGTCAAACTGATAAACCTGCTGGTTGTTGGTATCGGTGACGATGCCGTTGATGACGATGGTCGTCTGGTAATTGTTGTCATTCTTTTCGAGCGACAGTTTCTTGGGCTCTATCAGATAATGAACGTAATAGATCCCGGCTGGTGACTGATAAACACTGACCAGGGCATCGCTGTCTATATAGTTAGCTGTGTATTCAACTTCAATTATGTCCTGGTAACGGAAAAGCTTTTCGGCATAGGTGCTGCGGACCTTGTAGGTCGGGGCTGACGGAATTTTCTGGTTGAGCAGGACATCAGAAGATATGGATGGCACCAGGTCGGTCAGCGGCTCCCCTTCTATCAGGCTCAGGGAAACCTTGGCCACGTTGGGCTCTATATCAGTAAGCTTGCCGAAGGCCTCGGCGTAACTGGTCATATCACCGCTGTAGTGGGGCATCAGCTTCATTGGCCCGTCTTTAATGGGCGAGTAAAGCTTATATTCACCCGTGCCGTCCGGCTTATAAAAAACCACGGAAAAAGCGTTGGGCAACCCGTACTCGGCCATTCCCTGGTAAAACCAGATAATGGTCGGATAAAGGTCATACAGGTTTTCATACTTTTCGGTGGCCTGGGGTTCTCCCAGCATGATGTAAATTTTTCCCATATCAGAACGCCAGCCCGGGCCAGGAGACTCCTTGCCGAAATGCTGGTTGGCATACTGGAGACGGCGGTAATGTTCTTCCTTGAACTCATTCTCGGGGGTATTGGGGTTCGGGTCCCGCTGCTTCCAGAAGGCCTCGATAAAAATGTCCCGCTGTCGGTCATTTTCCAGTCTTAAAAAGACTTCTTTTTCCTTTTGGGAGATGATATAGACCACCTCCTCTTCCAACCACTTGCGGTACTTATCAGGCAGAGCCCTGATCAATTCCTTCTGAGATTTCGGCCGGGACTGGCCGGAGGCGGTTAAGGCCGGAACCAGGCTGAGGCTGAAGATAAACAGGGAGACTATGACCACCAGTCTTTTTAACATCTTAACTCCACTTTACTACCAGGAATTTTATTCTATAATATATAACCTTATCCTTCAAGGTTGGATGCATTAAAATCGCTTGACAAAGGAAAGCGAGCGGCTTATTTATATTAAGGAATTAAGACAGAAATAACTTCTCCCCCTCAGTCACCGGCTAAGGGTCGAGAATCTTAGGGGTTCCATGGCTAAAAAAGCTAAGGCTGTAAAGACTATTTCTAAGAAAAAAACGACCAAAAAGCAGGCGGACAAGTCTGAATTCGTAACACCGGAGCAGACCCTTTCCCCCGAAATTTTCAGCCCGGAGCTTGACCCTCTTTTCTTGAATAAGGCCCTGGAACCAGAGCTGCAGCAGGCTAACAAGCTGAAAAGTATTTCCGATGATTTTGATGAATTTGAACTGAGAGATATACTACCCAAGACCGCTAAGGCCGAGGCCAGCAAGGCCAACGAACAGCTGGAAACAGACCACGACCCCATCAAGATTTACTTCCGGGAAATGGGCAAGATTTCTCTGCTTTCCCAGCAGGATGAGATTGACCTGGCCCGTCAGATGGAAAGGGGCAAAAAAATCCAGCTGCGGGCGCTGCTCAAAACCAGACTGGCCATCCAGGATATCATTTCCCTGCGCGACCTGGCCGAGACCGAACCCGAACGCTTCCTGCGGTTTTTTGATGAAACTGAAGACTTTGAAGATGATGCTGCCCGGAGAAAAGTCAAGAGCCTGCGTCAGACGCTGGACCGCTTTTACCGGCTATCGGAAAAATTCGCCAGCCTGAAACCCACCGCCCGTAATGCCTTCGCCCGGGGCCGGCTGATTATCAACATGTACCGCATCCTGGAAGAGCTCCATCTGTCGCCCGAAAAGATGTCAACCACCATCAACCGGCTGCGCGACATTCTCCAGGTGATGAACGAGCTGGAAGAAAAGAAGGAAGAGCTTCAGCTCAGCCTGCAAAAAACCAGAGCCCGGTCGGCGGCCGAAGCCATCAAGCAAAAAATAAGCAACTGCGTGGCCGAGGAAAAAATCTACCGCCAGGAGTCGGGGCTTGAGGCCAGCGAGCTGCGTCGAGTACTGCGGGACGTCAGCCGGGGCGAGAAGATCCAGAAGCATGCCGAAAACAAGTTGATCGAGGCCAACCTCAGGCTGGTAGTCTCGATCGCCAAGAATTACGTCAACCGCGGTCTAAGCCTGTCCGACCTGATCCAGGAAGGCAACCTG
>DMVN01000214.1 GCA_003476685.1 Acidobacteriota bacterium
CAGGTAAGGGGGTTTTAATGAGCAATAATTATGTCTGTCCCAATTGTGGGTTTGTCGGAGAGCCTAAAAGGTATACCAAGGGCAGCCTGGGATGGGAAATTCTGCTATGGGTTCTGGGTATTCTGCCCGGTCTTTTCTATTCCATCTGGCGCCTTTCCACCCGTTATAATGGCTGTCCGAAATGCGAATATCCTTATATTGTTCCGGAAGATTCTCCCAAAGGTCAGGAAATAATCAAGAAACAGCAGTGAATAAGCTGATCAGGTCAGAAGGTCGGCTGATTGCTGCCTGACCTGATGGGAGTTAGTTCATCGCTAAATTGATAGGGGGAAGTAAATCTATCGGCCCAATAATTCTTTTCCTTGGCTAATAATTCTGTAAATTTTGTCCAGGCCGGCAAGACAAATCTAAGGCTGGGAGCTAACTTCGACTGGAGAGGTCTTGAACCGCCTCAGCCGAAAAGCTATTGACATCCTAAGAAACAGTATCTTAATATTTTTTTTTCTTGAAATGGTGAAAAGGGATGAGTCCTTTTCATTCTGTAGCAAAGGGGTAAATAGAGTTTAATGACATTCCTGAAATGAGCCATTTTTAGAGGCATAAATAAGAAGGGCAAAAGTTGAGCTCCTGGCGAGAAGATAAGCTCTGGAAAGAACAGAAAAGATTTATCATCGCCACCGCTGCTTTTGGTTTTTTCTTTCCCCTTTTATTTTTTCTTTTTTTTGATTTATTAATCAATTTTTTCAGTTTCCTTTTGATAATTATCTTGCCCACCCTGTTCTTAGGCTTTGTTCTTCTGAAGTCAATTGAAACCCACAGAGGCTTTCTTGATACTCTAAGGGATTATTGCACTTTTATCCCCATTCATTATGCCGAAGGTGAAAGCCTACTGGAGCGCCGCTTCAACGCTACCTATGCCTTGATTTTGACAAATGTTTTTATCCACTACGCGATAGAACTTTTGGGACCGCAGGTCAGGGAGCTGGTTGAATCGTATTTTACCTGCCTTCCTGACCATCTCGAGGTCTGGAATATGGCCCTCAGCCCGCTGACGGCCATGTTTTTGCATGGCGATGCGGAACATCTCTGGGGCAACATGGTCTTCCTGTGGATATTTGGACTGGTCCTGGAGAGAAGAATTGGCTGGAAAAAATTCCTGCTGATTTATTTTTTAACGGGTTTGTTTTCATCAATTATTCCGCCTTATTTGCATCTCGTTCTTTTTCAGGATTGGTACAGTGCCCTCGGGGCCTCTGGTGCTATTTCCGGCATCATGGGGGCTTTTGCCTTCAGGCTGTTTTACAAAAGGATGGTCTTCCCGTTTCCCATCCTGGGCCTTTTCTCTTTGCTTTTTGGCCTGAACCTTAAGGTCAGAATGAATTCTCTGATGTTAATTATGACCTATTTTTTCTTTGATTTTTTGGGAAGTCTATTCCAGCTATCAGGTGTATCCGTAGGCATAGATTACCTCGGTCATTTGAGTGCCACACTCCTGGGAATGTACCTGGCTTCCAGGCTGAGGTTCGGGGATGAGGCGGTGGAAGAGATGATGCTGGAGAGGGCTCTGACAGCCGTTGATGAAAAGGGCAATAATCAGCTGGCTGAAAGACTTTTTCAGCTTCTGCTGGAAAAAAATCCTGAGCGCTGGGAAGCCATGGTGCCTCTGGCCAGAATAAAGAACAGGTTTGGGCCAACGGAAGAGGGCGAAAGACTTTACCTTAAAGCCATCAGTTTACTAATTGATAGGGAACCTGAAAAAGCGGCCGAAATATTTGCCGAGTATTTTGGCCTTTATCACCGGCCTCTGGAAGCACCAAAACAATACCTGCTAACCGAAGTTCTGGAAAAACTCGGGAAGGCCAGTCTGGCCGCCCGGGCCCTGGAAATCCTGGCGGATGATCCGGCAACACCCGAAGCCTGGCGCCCGAGAATTCTTTACCGGGCGGCCCGACTGCTGGAAAAGCAGGAATTTTATGAAGCGGCCTGTTATCGCTATGAGCAGCTTCTTCAGAAATATCCTGATTTTAAGGAAGCTGAGAAAATCCGTTTCAAGCTGGAAAGACTGAAAACAGTAAGGAGCGATACCACCTGGCTGTCTTATGTTAAAAAGGCCAGGGGAGGTGGTTCAGTGCCTGTTTCTTGAAGAAAAAACTAATAATAGTAGTAAAGATTTATTTATCCGACTGGCAGCACGAATACAGACAGGAGAACATGGGTCTTTCTTTCTCTTGCTTCTCTGATTTAATTAAGGTTAAACTCAAAAGAAGAAATCAGGAGGGCAGAAGATGAAGAGTCATGAAAAATATTTAAGACGGTCATATCTGGGAGCGGGGAAAGTATTAAGTTGTAGAAAAGCCAGTATTGTCTTGATGATTCTTGTTGGCCTATTAATGATTAGTTTTTCTTGGCTTCAGGCCCAGACGAAGGACTATAAGGCCTCGGTCTTCGGAATTAAGTCAAACGGCACAACCCTGAACACCCGCTCGATTCAGAAGGCCATTGACTTTATCCATGAAAACGGCGGGGGCCGGCTGGTGTTTGATGTGGGCCGTTATCTGACCGGGACGATTTACCTGAAGTCCAACGTAACTATCCACCTGCTGGAGGGAGCTATTCTGGTTGGCTCGCCAAATCCGTTTGATTATGATTTCAACCACAACTGGACGGCGCTCGTTTTTGCCTTGGAACAGGAAAACGTGGGTATCACAGGTGAAGGTGGGGTGATTGATGGGCAGGGGTTTGTGGTGGCTAACAACCTGGTGGATTTAATTCATAAGGGTCTGGTTAAAGATGATTTAAGGAATGACCGGCCGCGGGAGACCATCAGGCCCCAGAACATCTATTTCTGGCGGTGTAAAAATGTCCGCATAGAAGGCATTACCCTGAAGGACCCGGCCAGCTGGAACCAGCAGTATGACCAGTGTCAGAATGTGGTCATAAAGAATCTTATCATTGACAGCAAATCCTACTGGAATAATGACGGTGTGGACATTGTGGACTGTGATAATGTGGAAGTGGCCAACCTTTACATTGATGCGGCCGATGACGGCATCTGTCTGAAATCGCATGATGAAAAGGCGATATGTCAGAATGTCTATATTCACAATAATGTGATCAGGACCAGTGCTAATGGGATTAAATTCGGAACGGCCTCTCTGGGTGGCTTCAGGAATATCCGGATAATTGACAATGTGGTTTATGATACTTACCGGTCGGCCATTACTTTTGCGGCCGTAGACGGTGGTTTTGTGGAGGACGTAGTCGTGGATGGCCTGAAATCCATCAACACCGGGAACGTCATTTTCCTTAGGATAGGTGAGCGCTGGCGGCCCGGCAAGAAGGGAAGGATGCGGAATATATCCATTTCCAATGTTTATGCTGAAGTTCCGGCCGCCAAGCCGGATGCTGGCTATAATTATGAAGGGCCCTGGGAACATCAGCCGCGGAATGTTTCGCCCTCATCTATCGTCGGGCAGCCGGATGCTTTTATTGAAAACGTAACTCTCAAGAACATTGAAATCCATCACCCTGGTGGCGGCGACCCCAATTTTGCCCGGGTTAGTCTGGATGAGCTGGACAAAGTTCCGGAACGGCCGGCCAGCTATCCTGAGTTTTCCATGTTTAAGGAGCTTCCGGCCTGGGGCTTTTATGTCCGCCATGCCCGGAATATTACCTTTGAAAATGTCAAGCTGGTGGCGGCGAAAAAAGATTATCGTCGGGCGATTGTCCTGGACGATGTTCACACGGTGCGTATAAAGGCTCTACAAGTCCAGGAACCTGGGTCGAAAAAAGACCCGGTTTACTCTTACCGATCAACTGAGGTCAGGTTAGAGAAGTAAAAAAATCGGGACACCTTATAATTTTCCTATTTTTTAATAGTGAAAAATTACCCAAACTAATGGGGCGCCTTATTAATCGGGAAACCCTTCATATTTCCTGATTTTTTTAATTAAAATTCCCAGCATTTCCTTTTTTTGAATTTTTGGCACCTAAAATTATCAGGTTGTGATAATTTGGCTAGTCATACCATAGGCTTAATGATTTAAAAAATTGCCGCCGCTGTACATTTCCCGGTCTTGCTCCGGGCTGTTAGTTGGTCTGCGGACCGAGACTAAAGCTTAACAGATTCAAAGTTCGCTTTTCAGGTGAAAGTGTCGCGATTAATAAGATTGGACAAATTACTTATCAGTTAATGTCTATGAAGGCCAAAGGAAATTGAAAAAATTTAGAGTGTCCTGTTTCCGGTAGCGTGCCCCTTTTCTGAAAAATCGGAAAAATGTAGGGTATCCCGATTTTATTGGAGGGCCCAGGAGATGAAGGCGGCCAGGTCGCCTTTCAGCTTCTTAAGCGACGGCTTTTGGATGTACATCATGTGTCCCGCCTCATAATAGCCCATCCGCACCCTGTTCCTGAACGAACCGTCCAGCATCAGCTGGCTGAAAGTGTACTCGGTCCCGAAAAAGGGCGTTGCCCCATCATAATAGCCGTTGCAGCAAAAAACTTTCAGAGCCGTATTCTCGGCCATGGCCTGCCTCAGGATTTCGGCCACGTACAGTGCCCCATCCCTGGAACTGCGCCCCGCCGCTCTGGTTACGCCCGGAACCCGGGTCGGTCCTGGCTGGAAGTTAAAATTCCAGGGATAAACATTGCCGTAAATGGCGTAGGGAACTTCTTTCTTGTAATTTAAGACTGTTCCTACGTAATTATTAAGAGCAGCCGAAAAGGACCCCATTATCAGAGCGCTGGACGGATCATATTCATAGCTTTCTCCGGCGGCGTCTGCCTCCCGCCCGGTGAACCGGCTGTCCAGCCGTCCGACCGTAAGCTGCCTGTCGCGCAGTAGCTCCTTGACAAACCGGTCATGCCTGACCCGCAGGTTGGAATTTTTCAGATAATCAACCGACAATCCGGTCAGCTCCGACATTTTCCTGGCCACGGCTTCTACCTGCCCCGCGGTCAGCAGATTCCCCCTGACCAGGGCCGGCAGGCACTCATTCACAGCGAACTCTCTGGCTTCCTGCAGCAACAGGGTCAGCTCTTTTTTCTGGTTGGCTTCGGGCAATTTCTTATGATACCAGGCAGTGGCCGTGTAATGCGGCAGGAAAACCACGTAAGAAAGATTGTTTCCTGGATTAAAAGACAGAGTAGCAAAATCAAGAACGCTGGACAGCAATACTATTCCGTTCAGGTAGATTCCATAGGTCCGGTTCTGCAGAACCCCCGACAGCACCGCCGCTCTGGTCGTCCCGTAGCTTTCGCCCAGCAAAAACTTGGGCGAGCTCCAGCGGTCGAATCTGGTCAGGTAAATCCTGATGAATTCGGCAAAGGCCTGGCCGTCCTCTTCCACCCCGTGAAACTGGCTGCCGTCTTCACCGGGCAGCGGCCGGCTGTAGCCCGTGGACACGGCATCAATAAAAACCAGGTCGGTGACATCGAGCAGCGACCACTCGCTATCCACCACCCCGGCCGGTGTCTTGAGCGGATAGCCTTCCTCGTCCATGGCCACCCGCTTGGGGCCGATTCCACCCAGGTGCAGCCAGACTGTTGACGACCCCGGCCCGCCGTTGAAGCAGAACATCACCGGCCTGGTCGATTTATCTTTGACGTCGTCCCTGGTATAGGCCACGAAAAACATGGAAGCTCCGGGCGTTTCATCCGGCTTCAGCACGGTCAACTCTCCAGCCGTCGCCGTGTAGGGCACAACCTTGCCCTCTATCACCACCTGATTCCTGCTCACAGAAAATGGTCGGGTTTCGGGCCTGGCGGCTTTCTTGCTCTCCTGGGCTTGAGGTTGGGCACCGGCTTCCGGTCCGGTTTGAGATAGAGCCGGGGACAGAACGATAACCAGCGCAACCAGCCAGGTTATGATTACTGATAAATTCTTGAATCTCTTTATCATTAGTGCCTCCTTCTATTAATCGACCGATACCTGACATTTCCAACTTTTATAAATGGATTGACCCGAATTTGTCAAATAAATTTAAAGAATCAAGAAACGAGAAACGAACTGTCTTTCCCGGTTTAATAAGAAATGCTCATGGAAAAGCCGCCGCTGCCGCTGCCAAACCGGGGATTAACCACGTGGCTAAAAATAGACCCCCAGGAATAACTCACTCCCACCGAAAAATAATACTCATATGAAGTGGCCAGTTGTTTTCTCATCAACAGGACATCCTCCCAGGAAGCGCCAGCCTTGGCTATGGAAATCAGGTCGTGAATCCTGGAATAACCGCCATGGACATTCACCGAAAACCCCCTGAATAACCTGACCGACAGGTCAGTTCCCAGCTCTATCCGGTACTTGCTGAAATCGTGGAAATAGTGAGAAGCTTCCAGACCGGTGGTTATGGTGCCCCATTTTTGCTTCAGTTCGAGGGTGGCTGACAGGTTTTCACTCACCAGGAACTGCCTGGTACGGTCAAAAATGGTTTCCTCGAAATAAAAAGCCGGTCCCACAGCCAGGCTGTAAGTTAGGCGCAACTGCCTCCTGGTCGCCTGGGAATAGGGGAAAATGTTGTACTCTATGGCCGGTGAAATCCTGGAAGAAAACTTGATATTCTGGTAGGTGGAGCTAGTCAGCGTGGCAAATGCCCCGATCGACCAGTGTTCTCCCAGGCTCCGGGCCACCAGCCCCCGGAAGCTATAACCATGAGACTGGCTGATGTAGGTCAGGTCTTCGTACTCAAAGGAGTTGCGGTAAAAATTACCACTTACCGACAACCTGATTTTCCACTCGGGTGTCACCCGGTTGGCCGAGAAGTTGCCGAAGAAACTCTGGTAAGAATAGCTTTTTTGCCCGCTGAGGAAGCTATTGGCGCTCAGGCTGAAAACCCAGAAATTCCAGGGGTCCACCACGGCTGTTGGCCGGACCTCTTCCTCCAGTTTGATTTTTAACTTCCGGGATGCCGGCGTCCGGCCGGCCAGCGGCACCAGGCCGGTTTTAATGGCTTTAGCCATTTCCTGTTGCTGCTTTTCTGTTTCCATTCCTTCTGGCAGGCTGAGTTCAGTTTGGTAATTCTTCCCGGCTAATTCTTTCTGACCGGCAAAAAAGATTTTGATTATTCTCTGTCCCTCCCTGAATTCCTCAGTCATCGTGATGGTCACGTTGGCCTCTTCCTGGCTGGAGACAAAATCGGCGAAGGCCACCTCCTGTTTCAGCATCTCCAGCGGCACCTCTGCTGTCCCGATAAAAACCTTGAGACTCCTGGCTTCGTAGTCTTCGCCATTCATCTGGGAAAATAGGGGAAATGGCGACAGGATGAAAATTAGGAGGCCCAGAAACAACCCAACTGCAACCCCGGCCTGTCTTCTGCCAGCGACCCGGCTTCTTACCAAAAGTAATGGGCTGCGAGTCGCAGCTTTCATTTTACCGGTCATCACTTCTGTTTCTTTTTTCTTCATAGTTTATACCCCTGGAGTTTTGCTTTCTTCATTAGGCCTCTGCCGGCCCGGGTCGGCCTCGTCGAGCCGATACTTCTTTTTTCCAGCCTGCAGGCCAGTCCTTGACCAAAAATCTTTCATCTTCCCCTCTATTAATCCACCTCAATGTGGATGCCACCGCTGCTGACCGAGCCGAACCTGGGGTTAACCACGTTGGTGAAAATCGAGCCGAAGCTGTAGCTAACCCCAACAGCCAAGAAGTAGTTGTAGGAGGTGGCCAGCATCTTTCGCTGCAAAATTACCTCTTCCCAGGTGGCTCCGCCCTTGGGTAGCGACAGCTGGTCGTGGATGAGCGAAGCTCCGCCGAAAAGGTAAGCATTCAGACCTTTGACCAGGTTCAGGGAAATTACGTTGAAGATGGAAACCTGGTGCTTGCTCAAGTCGTGAAAATAGTGTGAGCCCTCAACCGAAGTGCTGATGCTACCCCACTTTTCTCTTAAATCCAGGGTGATGGCCAGCGACTGGCTGAGCAAGGTTTCCTTCACCTTGTCGTACAGAGTCTCTTCGAAATACTTAGCCAGGGTCGGTCCCACCCTGTACAGGAAGCGCAACTGCCTACGGGTCGATTCGGAATAAGGGAAAAGGTCAAATTCGATAGCGGGGGAGATGTTGATTTTCAGCCGGTGATTACTGTAGGTGGAGCTGGTGACCGAATAAAAGAAGCCGGCTGACCAGTGCTCCCCCAGGCTTTTGACGAACAACCCGCTGCCGCCGAAGGTCCTGGTGCTGGATTCCAGGTTCTGGTCTTCGTAGGTATAACGGTCATGGCTGTAGGAAGCGCTGGCGGTGAAATTGAATTTCATATCCCTGGTAACCCTGTTGGCGGAGAATGAACCGCGAACCGATTCTGAGGCATGGGCTTGTTCCCCTCTAAAGTAACCGCTGGTGCTCAGGCTGAAGACCCAGGATTTCCAGCGGTCGGCGGCCGCAGCCGAAGTTGCCTCTTCCTTCTGGAAATCCACCTTAATTTTCTCCCTGATTGGAGTACGGTTAACGTAGGCCATCAGGCCGATTTTAAGGACCTCTGTCAGCCCGGCCCGGATTTCCTCCTCCGTATCCGTTTTATGGGAAAAGTAACGGAAGAGGTCATCCTGGCCCTGAAAACGGTTCTGGCCGATAAAAGTCAGGGTATATTCCCGGCCGCCGCTGCCCGTGGCCAGGGTGGTGATCAGCACATGGACATCGGCTTCTTTCCTTTCCCGGACATAATTGACAAATGGGATTTCAGTCTTGATGTAATCGAGGTCGCACGAACCACAATCTATATAAACTTTGGGAGCGGTTTTCTTGAGCTCTTCTATTGAACCGCCAGTTTGCCCGCCAGCTGGCGATTGCTGGACCTGAGCCAGGCTGAGCCCGGCCGTCATCACCAGGATCGACAGGGTAAGCCAGAACACCAGGCCTGAAGGTTTATTCCTGCTCCTGGTTTTTTCTTCGGTGATTGACATTTGTTCCCTCCAGAGCCGGACTGAACTTAAAAACTCATCTGTTAATTATACGTCTATGAGCGGTAAAACGTTACAGAAAGTCCGCAAATATAGCCCGCTCAATTTCGGGCCCGGTTATCCGCCGGCGGGCATTTCTCCCAGTTGTGCCCCAGTAACAGCACCAGTAATTGAAGTAAGGCCCGGTTCGTGTCCCCTTAACATTTACCGGCTCATTTAATAATAGTTTTTAGCTGGGCCAGCCGACTTCTGGCCCGGGCCACGTTTTCCGGGTCTTCTCCGGTCGTGTTGGACAGGTAAGATTCAAACGCCCGGGCCGCTTCCGGCAGACGCCGGGTTTCCAGGCAGGCCAGGGCCAGGTTGAGATAAGCCTTGGGTGAAGGACTGGTTCGGGTCACCTGCTCCAGCAGCGGCAGGCTCTTTTCAAATTCACCCAGCAGGTTGTAAAGTACCGCCAGGTTCAGCCGGTAGAAATCGTTTCCGGGAAAATCTGCCACCAGCCGGCCATAAACCTCGGCCGCTTCCCTCTGCCGGCCAGAACGGACCAGGTTCTCAGCCTGGCTCAGGCGGATCATTTCATTTTCAGGTTCAATCTTTAGAGCCCGGTCAGCCAGGGCCAGGGCTTCCTCAACCTTACCCTGCTCTTCGCTGATCATCAGGGACACAACCAGGGCTTCATAATTGTCCGGGTTGATGGCCAGGGCCTGGTCGGAGGCTTCGCGGGCCTCCTGTTTCTGGCCGGCCAGGAGTAGCGTTTGAGCCAGTTTGGCCAGCAAGTGGTCGGAGCCTGGCAGCACCTCCAGCCCGCGCCTCAAAGTGGCGGCTGCTTCCAGGTGTTTC
>DMVN01000101.1 GCA_003476685.1 Acidobacteriota bacterium
GGGTGAAAGGAGAAGAAGATGAAAAAGGAAATCTTGATCGGCTTGGTGATGACAGGGCTTCTCTTCTTCTCAGCCCCGGCCTCAGCCCAGGAATCTTATTATCCCGGGTCAGTGGCCCGGCTGACTTACGTTCAGGGTGATGTCAGGGTGGACCGGGGACAGGAACTGGGAATCGAAGCCGGGGAAGTTAATTTTATCCTGACCGCCGGCGATAGCTTGATGACCGAGGATGGTCTGGTTGAGGTCAGTTTTACTCAGAATAATTATCTCCGTCTTGATAGATATTCCTACCTGGAGATAGTCAGACTGCCGCAATCGAGTTATGAAGAGGCTTCTCTCCATCTGCACCGCGGCCGATTCTATCTGCGGATAAGCCACCTGGCCCGGGAAAAAGGCTTCGGACTCCACACCCCCGACGCCTCCTTTTATGTTCTAGAAGAAGGTTTGTACCACTTCTACGTGGATGAAGCCGGCAGAACCGAAGCTCTGGTCCTGGAAGGCAGTCTGGAAGCGGCTGGCCAGGAAGAAACAGTCGTGCTCTATGCGGGAGAATCCATCGCGGCCGAAAAGGGTTATCTGATGGATTCTGGGCAGCTCGGCCTGCCCAACGATTATTTTGACCGCTGGAACCAGGACCGGGACGAGCTGCTGGTCAGGGCCAGTTATGACGGTGGTTCTTACCTGCCCGAGGAAATCCGGGAATACGAACCCGAGCTCTCGACTCATGGGCGCTGGGTTTACGAACGTCCTTACGGCTATGTCTGGGTACCGGTGGTTTCTTATGTCGACTGGCAGCCCTATCTTTATGGTCGTTGGGTCTGGTATCCGCGACTCGGCTGGACCTGGATTTCGGCCGAGCCCTGGGGTTGGGCGGTCTATCATTATGGCCGCTGGCACTGGCGCCTGGGGCTGGGCTGGTACTGGATTCCCACCGTCTACTGGGGTCCGGCCTGGGTTCACTGGTACTGGGATGCGGACATCGTGGCCTGGTGCCCGCTGAGCTACTGGAACCGGCCGGTTATAATCATCAATAATCATTTCTATGACCGTTACTCGGACCCTTATTACCCGGTGCACTCCCGGGCCCTGGTCATGGTCAGGAAAAATCAGATGCAGGCGCCTCACCGGGCCCGTCAGCTGGTCCGGCCGGAACAGCTCCGGGGTGTAGAGAAAATCAGGCTGGAAGCACGGTCCCCGCAGATTAAGCCCGCAGTCAGGACCACAATTCAGGCTACAGGATTAAAAGCCGGCACCAGTCTCATCAGGGAACACAATGCTTCCGGGCTGAAAAGGGTATCGATCACCAGACCCGCAACCGACCGGCAGGCTGGAATCAGTCAGAGACTATCCGGCGTTGTATTGAGGAACCAGGGTCGAGAACAGGAGCAGGAACATGATAGCCAGCAGCCGGGCGCCGGAGCCATAAGAGGTTATGCTCCGGCTGGCGAATCTTCAGTTGGTGTCAGGGTAAACCAGGCCAGAAGCCGTTCCGATATGGACCGCGGAAGCCTTAGCCCCGGGCAGGAAAGAAGCAATGATTCGCTTCGCCCTGGAGATAGGCCCTTAACCGGGATTACAGAAAACCGGCCGTCCCGGCTGAACCAGGGTGAATCTACCACCGAACTGCGGACCGACGACAGCCGGGGTAATTCGGGAATCAGAGAGTCTCTCAGCCAGCCACAGCAGAGCGACCGGCGAAAATCAGGTAATATAGCTGAAAGACCTTCGCCTTCCATCCGGGAAAGAAATGACCGCCAGGACTCAGCCAGCCGGGAACGAAGTCTTGAATCTCGCCCGGCCGGCTTGTCCCCAAAGCCGGATAACCGGGCCGGTAGCTCCCGTCCGTCGTTTTCCAGTCAGACGGAATTGAGAAGAAGTAACTCTGGCCAGGAAAGAAAGTCATCTTACAGCCTGACATCTCTTTCCCGCCCTTATAATTCTTCGACAGTAAGGAGCTCCGAAAGCCAGCGGCCGCAACCTCAAGCCGTGGCTCCGGTCAGGTCTGAATCTCGCTCGTCCGGCAGCCAGTCGTCTGGGGCCTCCCGCCCGGCTTCCAGCCAGTCCACCAGGAAAAAGAACGGCTGAACGCGGGCCGGATTTTTTTTCTTTACTTTTATCAAAATCAGTGGTATAAAGATTCCTTCCTGTTTCCGCTCAGGCGGAACGGCAGAAGAATACCAATAGGCTTTTAAGTCTGAGATAAAGAAATGGAGGTATAGGAGATGGCTTTCCGGAAAAAAGGACTTCTGTTATCAGTTCTAACTATCAGCGTGGTACTGCTCGCTTCGGCGGCGGCTTTCAGCCAGCAGACCCAGCCCCAGGTCAAAGAATTCGAGGGCGTGGTTAAGGTGGCTGTGGGACATTATCTTTATATTCCCCAGGCCCAGGGACTTGATATTTATGTAGCCGGGGAAGTGACCGGCGGACTGGCCAGCCTGGTGGGAAAAGAAGTGAGAGTCAAGGCCAGCCCCATCGTGGATAAACCCAACCTGATACTGGCAGAATCAATAGAAATTAAAGAAGGAACAACGTATAGCACGGTTTATACCCGTTCCAGCGAACCCGAGTTCAAAGACTACCTGAATCCTCATGACCGCGAAGCCTACCTGGCCCTGAACATCACCAACATCAACAAGCCCGAGGAATGGGAAGGGAAGACCAAGGTTAAAGTCTACGGCAAGCTCCAGACCTCAAAGGTTAAAGAAGGAAGCCAGGAAAAAGAAGTTACCCACATCGTCCTGACCGATAAGAAAGGAAAAGAAATAGCCAGGATTATCGTCAACAATATTTCTGATTATGCTAATTTCTACCTGCAGAAACTGAGATTGTTTGACAAATTCTGGTTTTACCTGGATGTGACCGGCCAGGTGGATAAGAAGGTTAGAGCTAAAACCCGGGAACTTTTCCTCGGCGACCTTATTTTCTGCGGGCTCTTTTAATCGATAAGCAAGCTTTATTTGACTGCTGATAAGGGGAGTTTTTAACTCCCCTTTTTGTTTTTTAAATCTTTTCCCGTTGTGAAGGGCTCAGATATTCCGGATAATTTCGCTCAGCCTGAAGATGTTTTCCGCCGGCTTTCCTTTCAGGTGGATGACCAGGCTCTCCCGGCCCTTGTCCCGCATAGCAGCAAAATCAGCTCTGGCCTGGGCCAGGAAAAGCTGTCTGAAAGAAGCAGCCGGAGCCGGCGAACCGGGGATGGAGGGAATGGGCAAATCGAAGGGGTCATTGTCCACCAGACCGATGAATTTTCCCCGGCCGGCGTCTCCCTTGTAGAGCTGTCCGGTGGAGTGAAGG
>DMVN01000069.1 GCA_003476685.1 Acidobacteriota bacterium
CCCCGTTTTTCTGGTCAACTTTTTTCAGGCTCTGGCTGATTTTCTTCTTGGATTCTTCCACGTCATCGTACCAGCCGATGGAAATGGCTTCGATGTTGGGGGCTTCGCCCAGAATGATGGTCAGGGCGTTGAGCAGCTCTTCGGCCAGCCGCCCGTGAGAAACGATAACTCCACCAATCATTAAAACCGCCCGGATAAAATTTCCTGTATATTTTAACCGATTCCGGCCTACTTATAAATATCCCGGTGAATTATTTTTACCGCCAGTTTTTTCGACCGGAGATGGTTCTTCAGGGCTTCGGCAATCACCACCGACCGGTGCCGGCCGCCGGTACAGCCCACGGCAATGTTCAGGGTGCTCTTGCCCTCCTTGATGAACCCGGGCAGGAGGTGGTCAACGAAGCCAAACAGTTTATCCAGGAAGACCCTGGTTTCTTCCGAAGTCAGGACAAAATCACGGACCTTTCTGCTCCGGCCGTCAAGCCGGCGCAGGCTGTCCAGGTAATAGGGATTGGGCAGGAAGCGAGTGTCAAAGACCAGGTCAGAATCCAGGGGCAGCCCGTGCTTGTAACCGAAGCTGACTACATAGACCTGAAGCCGTCGCTGCTTCGGGCGCAGGACCCGCTCCAGGACCTGCTCCTTTAGCTGAGAAATGGTCAGCCCGGTAGTGTCGATAACCTCGTCGGCCATGTCCTTGATGGCGGCCAGCTTTTTCCGCTCCAGGCGGACGCCGGACAGGACCGATTTATTTTTGGCCAGGGGATGTGGTCGGCGGCTCTCGCTGAACCTCTTGACCAGAGCCTCGTCAGTAGCCTCCAGAAAAATGAGGAATGGCTGAACCTTCAATTTCTTGACGATTTCCGGGAATTCTGTCAGAAAATGGGGCTCCCTGATATCAACCACCAGGGCCATGCGCTCAATTTCCACCTTTTTCCTCAACCACAGGTCGACCAGTTCCGGAATCAGCTTGGCCGGCAGGTTATCCACGCAATAATAGCCCATGTCCTCCAGGAAGCGGCTGACCACGGTCTTGCCCGATCCGGACAGGCCCGTGACCACGACAAAATCGGTACTCTTACGATGATTTTTCATTTTTCCTGGCCAGTTTTTTATCCAGGCGCCGGATAATGTCCTGGGCAGCCTGGTAGCCTTTTTTCCGCAGAACAAAGACCCGGCAGGCTACCTCGATCAGGGTGGCTATGTTCCGGCCGGGAGCCACCGGAATGTGGAGCTGGGGGATTCTAAGCCCGGCCAGCTCAAAATCTTCCGGGAACTTCAGGCCCAGCCGGTCGATTTCCATCTTCTTGCTCCATTTTTTCAACCTGATCACCAGGTCAATGGGAGTCTCTTCCAGAATGGCCCGCGACCCGAAAATTTCCTTGATATTGATGATACCCAGACCCCTGATTTCCATGAAATTCCTGGTCAGACGGGGAGAGCGGCCGTGGAGGCANNGTCCCGGAAAACTTCAACCACATCGTCTGAGACAAATTTGTGACCGCGGGCAATCAGTTCCAGGGAACTCTCGCTCTTGCCCACCCCGCTATCTCCGATGATCAGCGTTCCCACCCCGAAAATTTTCAGCAGGCCGGCTGAAATCACGACCTGGGAGGAAACCTCGGGGCCGGGGACCGCCGGCCTGGCGTCAGCTTTGACCGCTCTGTTCCTTTTCCCTTTGGAGGGACCCTTGTTCCCGCTGCCGGCCGCCATCAGGCTTTTTCTTCCTGCTCTCTTATTATTTCCAGAACTTCCTGGGCATCTCCGGCTCCCAGCAACCGAGATTTCAGCCCGGGAGATTTTTTGACCAGCTGGGCAATCAGGGCCAGAATCTGGAGGTTGAGGCTGGGGTCTTCGGGAGAAGTGATCAACAGGAAAAAGACCTTGACCGGCTGGCCATCTGGAGCTTCAAACTCCACCCCGTTCCTGGCAATACCCACCAGCAGAACCGGGTTCTTGATTCCCTTGGTCTTGCAGTGAGGAATGGCAATACCATCGCCCAGAGCTGTGCTACCCAGGGACTCGCGCTGCAACAGCTTTTCTATGATTTCTTTCTCGTGGTTGACGAGCTTCTGTTTCTTCAGGTAGTTAACCATTTCCGACAGAGCTTCATCCTTTTTCTTGGACTGCATCTCCAGCAGAATGGCCTTTTCCTTGATGATGTTTGATAACCTCACTGCGGCTGACTCCTTTTTCCAGTCATCTTTTAAGCAAGCTGGCTGACATTTGTTTTTTATCCTTCTGGATCAACAAGGGCTACCTGGCCGTCTTTCCGCCGGAAAACGACCGCCCAGCTCTCGCTGCCTTCCTTGCGGAACAGAAAAACTTCCTTTTTCCCTTCTTCCAGTTGCAGCAGCGCTTCCTGGATGCTGATGGGCTTGTCAGAAAAATAGGGCAAGCGAAGAAGCCGGGGAGCCGGCTCCAACCCTTCCATTCCGGGCAGCGGCAGCTCGCGGCTGGCAGCCCGGCGGCGTTTCTGAATCATTTTGCGTCTTTCTTTGACGATCTTTTTTTCCAGGCTGTCAAAAGCCTGGTTAAGAGAATTAAAGACCTCGGTAGTTTCTTCGGAAATAACAAAATCTTCGCCCCGCCGCTTGACCTGGAGGTCCACCTTTTTCCGGCTGCGCTGCTCACTCAGAATGATATTGATTTCCAGCACATCCCTCAAGATTTTCTCCATCCTTTCCAGCCTTTTCTGACAGTATTCCTTGATTTCATCCGTCAGCTCGGTCCGCCGGGCTGTAAAGTTGATGATCATGTTACTTCCTCCATCATAAATTTCTTTTTTCTTATGTGGGAAGGCGGGATATCAAGCTGGCCCCGGTATTTGGCCACGGTCCTCCGGGCAATAACGATATTTTCTCTGGATAATATATCAACAATTTCGTCATCACTCAAGGGGTTGTTGCGGTCTTCATTCTCAATCAGTTTTTTAATTCTCTCTTTTATCCGGAGCGAAGACACTTCCTCTCCGTAAGTACCACTCAGCGACTTATGGAAAAAGAACTTCAGGGGAAAAAGCCCCAGCGGAGTCATCATGTACT
>DMVN01000204.1 GCA_003476685.1 Acidobacteriota bacterium
GTCTGGTCTTTGAGCTTGCCCTGGGCCTGGTTGTCCTGGATGGTGACTTCCTGGACATTTTTCTGTTCCACCTGGTCCATGAATTCAGAAAAGGTAAAAACCCGGGCTTTGGGACCGGTCGGGAAAAAGCTCCAGAGCAGTATCAGCAGAACCAGGGATACCACCCAGAAAATCAAGTTTCTCGGGGATCTATTCTTTTTGGCCATAGTTTTTTCCTTGAAGCACAACTCATTTTAACATGTTTTCTCTTTATTGTTAATAAAGAGCTGGCGGCGGGCGCATCAAAAGGTCAGTTTCGAGCCGACGGGACTGGCTGGAGCGGTGCTTTCAGCTGAAAACAAGGGCAAAACATAGAATTATCGGTTCTACCCGGGACTTTAGATCCTGTACTTCAGGCCCAGGTGATAGCGCTTTTCCAGGTTCTTTTCTTCCAGCTGGTGCACCCGACCCCACCTTCTGAGGCCTTCAACTGCCCCGGTCAGGGTAAGCCGTGTCCGCGGGATTCGGAAATCAAGGCTTATGCCATAGTGCCACCAGGAGTCGGCCAGAGGTGAGTCGTCGGTCAGCCAGGACTGGAACCGGTCCCGCCCCTGTAATGAACGGTAATAAGAATAACTGGAAAAGCCGGTCAGCCGCAGCTGGCCGTAAGTTACTTCCGCCAGTGATTCCAGGGACGGTCCGAAACCATAATGATAGCCATAGAACTTGACCGTGGTTTTCATGCCCTGGATATCATTATCCACGGAGTAGCTGTTAAGCGGCAGGGAGTTGATCATACCGAAACTGGGGTAAGCTTCGCTCTTCAGCCGGAACTTCCAGGGTCCCGAGTACCAGGCCACCTCCGCTACCGGACCGACCAGGTGAACGGCGGCCACCTTGTCCCGGAATTCGCGCGGGATTTCAAAATGAAATTCCTCGGGTTTATCAACCGGGATATGGCCGGCGTCATATTCGGTTACAGGCCTCTTGATGAACAGGTAGAAAGCGGAGCCAAGCCCGTAATAAAGACTGTAGCCCTTTCGGTCGCCGGAAATATTCTGGCGAACCCGACCGAGGGGGACAATTCTGGCGTTAGCGCTCATTTCTTCCCGGACACTCCCGTGGTAGGTGAAATCAAAGTCCAGCTGGCTGTAAAAGGGACTGGAAAATTTTTCATCTATCCGGCCGGGGAGGCCGTAGCTGCTGTCGGTGATTATCCGGGTATGAAGGCTAACAGCCAGGTTGCTGGTGTTTTTTGTGGGTTGGTCGGAAACCGGGGAATTACGGTAGCCGACAAACAGGTAAACGTCCTGGGCCGAAGGGTTAAAGTGATAATGATAAGCTGGAAGCGGCCCCTTCCGGTCGAGCCAGCCGTTGAGTTTAAGAAAAGGATTGAGCCAGGCTAAAAGTCGGCCCAACGGGTTCTTAGAATTGAGGAAGTATCTTCCCATCTGAAACCAGGATTCACCCAGGGAAATGCCGCCCAGAGCAGTCATGATGTTATCATTGATGGAAATGATTTCTCGCCACTCCACGATATATTCCCAGTAGAGCGAGCCGCCAACTGAGAAGATAGTTGACTGCAGCCAGCTAAGGTTATTGCTCCTGGCAAACTCATAGTAGAGCATCCCGGCCAGGGCATGGGTCCAGTTGAGGTAGAAGGCATTGGAATCAAACCGCAAGGCTTCGGTGGTGAAAAACCGTCGCCTCTGGTCTTCCCAGGTAAGGTGATACTGCCAGTCTTCTATGAAGCGGCTGTACCTGATCCAGTAGCGAGCCTGAGAATAGCTCATCATGGCTGCCAGTTCCAGTCCGGCCCGGCCCCAGCGCGGCCGGGGGTGGGCCAGGCTGGCATAGTCGGCCACGGTCAGGGGGAAATGAGGCGAATTGTTATCAGCCGGTTCTGACAGGGCAAAAGGCAAGGTTCCCGAATCGAGCTCATCCTCTTCCGGGGCAACTGATTGTCTTAAAGACGCAGAACCAGCCAGGCTGAAGCCTGAAATGAATTTTTCTACTGCTTTCCGGTTATTCTTTTTATCCGCGGCTGAAACCAGCTGGGTGGTTATCAGCAACCCGATAATCAGCAGCCCGGCCAGGTTTCTTCTATTGCTGAGAGACATGGGTTTTCTCAATTTTTTCTTTATTTCGCCTACAGATAATGGCTTTCAGCTATTTTTCAGCCATTTAGAATACTCTCTGGCTGCCAGCCTGTCAATAATAACACGGCTGGCCTGGCCAACGAAGAGATCGGCCCTGGAGTCAAGACCGGTCCCGGTCTTTAAGTTCTTCGAGTAAAGCCACGGCCCTTCTCAGGTGAGGGATGACAATGGAACCGCCCACGACCAGAGCCACTGAAAAGGTCTCGAACAGTTCTTCCCGGCTGGCCCCTTTGTCCAGGGCCTGGATGATATGGTAGCTGATACAATCGTCGCAGCGGAGAACCATCGAAGCTACCAGGCCGAGCAGCTCCTTGGTTTTTTCATCCACGGCCCCGGCTTTATAAGTTTGTTCGTCCAGACCAAAGAAGCGTTTAATCTCCAGGGGGCCTTCTTCCAGGATTTTTTTATTCATCTCCTGGCGGAAACGGACAAATTCTTCGTACCGGCCCATGACTTCCTCCTTCTGCCCGGCCGCCGTGGCCGCGGCAGACCTGAATTCAGGTCTTAATTATACCCGAAATTCAGGCTGATTTTCTCGGCTCAAAATTAAGGCCAACTTTTTTACCCAGTCTCTGCCTCTGGTACGGCCAGCCCCGGGCAGCAGAACGGGGATGCAGTGCTCTATTGGGGTCCGAAGGAAGCCGGGCTTTTGAAAAAATTTTTCTCTTCTTATATGATAATTCAGAAAATAATGAAAAAATTTAAGGCTAAAGAAGTTAAAAAATTTTTATGGTCGGCAGCTCTTTTGACTTTTCTATGTCCTTCTCTGGCCTGCGGTTCTCCTCCGGCAAAAAGCACGGGAAAAGCCAATTGCCTGATAATAACCATAGACACCCTGAGGGCTGACCGCCTTTCGGCCTTTGGCTCCACCACCGTCAGCACTCCAAATATTGACCGGGTAGCAGCCAGAGGAATTAAATTTACCAGGTGTTTTGCCCACACAGTTACCACCCTGCCCTCGCATACCAATATCTTCCTCGGGCTCCTGCCCCCCGCTCATGGGGTCCACGATAACTCCAATTTCGTGGTTCCAGGGGATATCCCCACCCTGGCCGAAATCTTCCAGCAATCTGGCTATCAGACGGCGGCTTTTATCGGGGCTTATCCTCTCGATAGGAGATTTGGACTGGACCGGGGTTTTGCCCGGTACGATGATGATTACGGCCCGCAGGATTTCAGCCGCCCGGTTTTCGTGGAAAGGCCGGCCTCAGAAGTGGTCGACCGGGCCCTGGACTGGCTGAAGACTGCTTCCCGGCCCTGGTTCCTCTGGATTCATTGCTTTGACCCGCATTACCCCTATGAGCCGCCCGAGCCCTTTCGTTCCAGCTATAAGACCAATCCCTATGACGGAGAGGTGGCCTATGTCGACCGGGAATTGGGGCGGCTTCTGGCTTATCTGGAGCAGACCTCTCTGGTCGACGGGACCCTGATCATTATTACCAGCGATCACGGCGAGTCGCTGGGCGAGCACGGAGAGAAGACCCACGGTTACCTGGCCTACAATTCCACTCTCCACGTTCCCCTGATTATCCAGGCTCCCGGCTTAAATGGCGGCCGGAGCGAAACCGCGGTGGTTTCCCACCTTGATATCTTTCCCACCGTCTGCGAATTGCTCGGCCTGAAAAAACCAGCCGGGCTGCAGGGAAGGTCGCTGCTTCCAGCCTTGCGGGGTAAGAAACTGGGCCCGGAAAAAGTTTATTTCGAATCCCTTTACCCTTATTTCAGCCGCGGCTGGGCGCCCATCACCGGCTACATAGATTTTCCCATCAAATTCATAGATTCGCCTCGGCCCGAACTCTATGACCTGGAAAAAGATTTCCAGGAGCTGCGAAACCTGGCCCCCGAACGCGATTTGCGAAGAGAACAGGAACAGCTGGCGGCCCTGATTAAAGCTGCCAGCAGCCCGGAAGCGGGCAGAGCCAGGGTTAGCCCCTCGCGGGAGAGCCTCGAGCGGCTGCGAAGCCTGGGGTATCTTGGCGGCGGAAGCTGGCCACCAAAACAGGAGTTTCGGCCGTCCGATGATGTTAAGAGTTTCCTGCCCTTTGAAAACCGGGCTGAAGATGCTCTGAGCCTGTTCCGTTCAGGCGGGCGGGCGCAGGAAGCCATCGCCATGCTTCAAGCCAACCTCCAGGAAAAAGAGGACCATGACCTGTCCTACAGCTATCTTTCCTCCATCTACCTGGAGCTCGGCCAGTACCGGGAAGCCCTGGCTGTTCTGCGGCGGGGACTTGACCGGCTGCCCGGAAATTACACCATTTTCCTGGCTTATGTCAGCACCCTGTTGGAGCTGGGCGATTACCAGGAGGTAGCCCGGTTGGCCGGACGGGTGGAATCTTTTCCCCAGGGCGGGAACGACCCGGAAATCTGGAATTCACTGGGGGCGGCGCTGGTCAGCCTGGGCCGTTATGAAGAAGCCCTGAGCCTGCTGGATAAAGCCCTGGCCATTGACCCCGATTTCCCGTCCGCCCTGAGCAATCAGGGGTGGGCCCTGCTGATGCTGGCCAGGTTGAAGGGCGACCGCCAGCTCCTGGAAAAGTCAATGAATAGGTTCAAAGAAGCCCTGGCCAGGAATCAGAATTATGCCCAGGCCTATAATGGCCTGGGAGCTGCATATAAATCGGCCGGAAACAGCGAGGCGGCTATCCAGTGCTGGCTGCAGGCGCTGCGGCTGGCTCCTGATCTGTCCCAGGTTCTCTACAACCTGGGATTTGCCTATCTAGAGAGAGGGGAGAAGGCCAGGGCCCTTGAATATTTACTCAAGTACAAAGAGAAGGTTTACCGGGTCCTGTCACCGGCCGAGAAGCAGGAACTGGACGAACTCATAAAAAGGGCCAGGTAGGGAACGGTCAGCTGGACGGCGGGGTTTTAATTTTACTCATTTAATTCTATAATCCTCCTTAAAATGCCCCGAGGAAAGGAGCTGACATCATGGCTGTTGATTTATCAGGTATTGCTTCCCGCCTTGACCGGCTATACGAGTTTGACCGGGAACCGGTTACTCCCGATAAGTTCAAAAAGGGTATTCTTTTTGCCAGCATTTTTGCCGGAGAACATGTGGCCGCCACTGAATTTGTGATAGGGGCTTTTTTTGTGCTGCATGGCTTGCGGGCATCTGACCTCATCCTCGGGTTGTTGCTGGGTAATCTCCTGGCGGTGCTCAGCTGGACTTTTCTCTGTGCTCCGATTGCGGTTGATACCCGGTTGACCCTTTACTGGTACCTGAGGAAAATTGCCGGGCCGGGCGTGACGGTTATTTACAACATTGCCAATGCTTTCCTCTATTGCATCCTGGCTGGAGCCATGATTTCCGTTTCAGCCACAGCCGTAGGCCTGGCCTTTGGGTTAAAGGTTCCCGGGTTGAATGATATCCTGCCAACCAATGCTCTCTGGGTCCTGGTCTGCCTGGCTCTCGGTCTTCTTTTTACCCTGCTGGCCATCCTCGGCTTTGAGAAGCTGGGCCGGTTTGCGGAAGTGGCTTCGCCCTGGATTTTTCTGGTTTTTGTGGCCGGGGCTCTGGTCAGCCTGCCCAAGCTCGGAGTCAGGGCTGATTTCAGCAATTTCTGGGAAGTGGCTACTACCAGAATCTGGAATGGGGTGGTAGCTGCCGGGCAGGAGCAGTTCGGTTTCTGGCACGTAGTCTTTTTTGCCTGGTTCTGCAACCTGGCCATGCACGTGGGCCTTTCAGATATGGCCCTTTTCCGCTACGCAAAGAAATGGACCTACGGGTTTTATTCAGCCTTTGGTATGTATTCAGGACATTTTCTGGCCTGGCTCTGTTCGGGGGTGATGGTGGCGGCCATCGGTCGCGAAATGCACCCGGGCAAGATGGCTTTTGAAGCTCTGGGGCTGGCCGGAGCGGTAGCAGTCATGCTGGCGGGCTGGACGACGGCTAATCCTACTCTTTACCGGGCCGGACTGGCCCTTCAGACTGTGACTGGCTGGCCGCGCTGGAAGATAACCCTGGTGGCTGGCCTGGTTACTTCGGTTCTGTCCTGTTTTCCGCTCTTTTTCATGAAGCTTCTGGATTACGTGGCCATTTATGGACTGGTTTTGATGCCCATCGGAGCGGTGGTCTTTACCGAACACTGGATTTTCCCGAAGCTCGGGTTTCCCCGCTACCAGGCTGAAACCAGAAAGCAGGTGTTTAACTGGAAAGTTCTTCTGGTCTGGGGTGGGAGCCTTCTTTTTGCTTTTCTTCTGCCCCTGCATCTTTATTTCCGCTGGCTGCC
>DMVN01000238.1 GCA_003476685.1 Acidobacteriota bacterium
CCCCCAAAAAAATAGCGGTTGAACTGCAGGAATTCCAGAAGAACCCGGAAATCAAGATTGCCCTGGTCAAGGTTGAAGGCCTGGTGGTCACCGACGAGATCAAGGAGATGCTGGAAAAAGGCAACCAGCTGTTTGATGCCCAGAAGTATGATGAAGCCCGGGCGGTCTATGAAGAAATTCTGACCAAATATCCCGACGCTTATCCCATCTGGAAGAATGTGGGCAATTGCTATTTTGCCCAGGAGAAATACGCGGAGGCCGAACAGGCCTATCAGAAAATCCTGGAGAAAGACCCCAACAACGCCGATGCCATGGTGGCCATCGGAAATACTTTCCTTAACCGGGGGGATAAGGATAAGGCTTTCGAGTGGTACGGCAAAGTTAACGTTGATAAAATTACCGACCCGGTGGTCATCTACAACGTGGGAACGATGTATTATAACAACAGCCGTTTTTCGGAAGCGCTGGCGTATTACCAGAAGGCTGTGGAGAAGCAGAAGAATTTTACCGATGCCCTGTATCAGTTAGGTCTGACTTACTTGAACCTCCAGAAAAATCAGGAAGCCATCAACGCCTTTGAAGAATATCTGAAGATTGATTCAGAGTCGCCGCGGGCCGAGCAGGTCCGGGCCTTCCTGGCTTATTTGAAAAAATAGGCGGCTTTCGATTTGATAATTTTGATTGATAATAAGATATAGATATTGATTTTGAGGTTACTGGATTACTGTTGTCCGGTGATTTAAATGGGTTTAGGCTCAGGTAAACTACTGCGTAAAGCCGGACGAAAAAGGGGAGAGGAAAGAGGGCCGGGGGCTGCTGCTGGCAGATTAAGGAAGTCAAAAGAAGGCACGAAGAGTCGCCCCGGCACGAACACCTGACGCTGGCCGAAGGTAAAGCTAAAGCGTCTGGCTGATCAGCTCTGGTGTATCACGGCCTTAAATCGAAAATCTGATGTACGATACAAATTCATAAATTTATTCAATGTTGGGGACGACAGAGACAGCAGCGAGAGGCAGCGGATGGAGATATGCTGAACCAGATGTATTAGTGATGCATCGTTAATGACGCATAAGAATCCTTTGAGTGGTGCCGAACATAAAGCCCCTTCCTACTGAGAGAAGTTTTAGTTTTCCGCTCATGGTTGAATATGACTGAGTTAGACATCGGCCGAAGAATTAAACCGAGAGAGCGACTCATCTGCCAAAAATCCTGGGTAAAAGGGGCACGAATATCCTGCAACTGTCCGTGCCATTTTATCAGGGCTGGATATTAAGTATAATATAATGCTGGCTGACCCGGTGCTCCGAAAGATGAGCCAACTTGACCAAGGATGAGCAGCCTCTGCCCGGATGGTTGGCGAAATCGTGGACCTGGTTGTGGAACAGAAAACAAGGGGCGTACCAATGAAGCTGGAGGCTAACGGGTGCCGGGAAGACATAAAGTTAAGAACGGAGGAGGCCAAACCCACAGAAAAGGACTTGACTCCAAAGAAGCAAGCAATAACTGGGGCAGAGAGATAGGGCGATGGTCAGAGAGATTTGGGTCCTTTGGCTGGAGGGCAATAAGCCTCCGCTATTTCATAGTAAGGGGGTTAGGGTGGAGAAAAAGAAGAAGACAAAAAAAGAAATGAGACGAATTGAGGTGAAGGCTGGGGCAAGGGTGGCGGTCGCGGCCGCAGTGCTGTTGAGCGGACTGATACTGATACTGGTGGCCTGCGGCGGCGGGCCTAAAGTGAAGCTCGACCCGGAGAGCCAGGAATTTTATGATATAGCCCAGATGATCATGAGCCGAGAAGAGGCCAAGATTTTCCGGCTGCTGCCCGATGCCGAGTCACGGAAAGAATTCATAAAAGAATTCTGGGAAAAGCGTGACCCGTTTCCGGATACCCCCCGGAACGAATTCAAGGACGAGTTCATGGCCCGCATCATCTACGCCGACCAGCGTTTCAAGGAAGGGGGCAAGGGGCGGAACACCGACCGCGGGCGGATTTATATTTTCATGGGCCCGCCCGACAAGTTTGAGGAAATTTTTACCCATGAGGACACTTCAGTCCGGGGCTCGGTGATCTACTGGTATTATTATAATTATGGGCTGGGAATCGAATTTGTGGATGAGAAGGGAACGGGACAATACCGGATAAGACGGTGGGATGGCGATTTCTTTGAGGCCATGGACATCCTCAAGCTGGGCGGCTCATTTGGACCGGATAATATTTTCAAACAGCGGGTGGTGAAGTTCCAGCTCGATTATGACAAGGAAGAGAAGAAGGCAACCATCGTCCTGCCGGCTAAGGCTCTGAATTTTGGCGAGGATGAAGAAGGGGCATTTTATGTCGACCTGGACTTTGTGTTTTATATTTATGACCGGACGGGAAAGAGGGTTGGCAAATTCAACGAGAACCGGCTGTTTAAGGTTACGATACAAGAATATCCTGACCTGAAGGAAGTTCCGTTCTATTTTGACCTGGAAGTTCCGGGCGGGAAGGGCTATATCGACGTGACCATATCGGGTCGGGGGGAAAAGACCGGGCGCATCCGCCGCCTCTTCGAAATCAAATAGGGGCAAATAGGGGACATCTGCTGGTGTCCCCTTTTTGGCCGCAACTCCTTCCGCAACTCATTATTTATCAGTAAATTAATCCGACAAAATGTGGGGACACCTGCAAGTGTCCCCAAATCTGGCTTTTTCCTCGCTTTTCTCCCCATAAAACCCAAGCCCCGAACCGGGGACACCTGCAAGTGTCCCCGCTGCCCAAGCTTCAAAATTCGCTAGCCAAACTACCCCCCTCAATCGACCTCCCCTGATTCTGCGGTCAGCGCAATTCAGACCATTGAATTCATACTTTGGCTTACCCCCTTGACCCCCCTTGCCATGCAGCTTCGTTAGGGCTTAGCGGCATGTTATTCAAAGCATCAATCAAAAGACATCATCAACTTGCTGTTATTAACCGCAGCCTGATTGTTTCGTCATACCTGCAGCCAGAGCCAGCCTGTCGTGCTCCCGACAGTCAGCTGCTCCCAGATAGGCGGCCTCGCGTACCCTTTATGGCCTAATTTTACCTAACATCCCTCGCCGGCCAGAAAAAAAATTAGGTAAACGAGTATTGTGTCCCCCTTTTTCCGATTTATGGTAAAATGAAACAAAATTTTTTCAGGAGCGTCAGATGAAGACCACCAGGATAATTTTTATCACCCTGATCATCTCGGCCGTCATGATTTCCTGCGGCGGCCAGAAAAAGGAGAAACCAGCCGTGTCTGAAAATCCATTTTTCACCGAGTGGACAACGCCTTTTGGCGCGCCCCCCTTCGGCCTGATTAAGATTGAGCATTTCAAGCCGGCCATCCAGGAAGGCATCAAACGTCACCAGGAAGAAATCAAAGCTATTGCCGATAATCCCGAGCCACCAACCTTCGCCAACACTCTGGAAGCCCTCGACCGCAGCGGTCTCTTTCTCGACCGGGTCGAAAAGGTCATGGAGAACCTGCTTTCGGCCAACACCAGCGATGAATTACAGGCCGTAGCCCAGGAACTGGCGCCAGCCCTCTCGGCCCATTATGATGAGATTTATCTCAATCCGCGGTTGTTCGCTCGGATCAAGGCAGTCTACGAGCAGCGGGAGGCGCTCTCGCTGACCCCCGAGCAAAAACAGCTGCTGGAAAAATTCTACAAAGATTTCGTTCGGGCCGGGGCTAACCTTGATGATGCCAGCAAAGCCCGCCTCAAAGAAATCAACCAGGAGCTGGCTGTCCTCGAGTTAAAATTTGCCGACAACGTGCTTAAGGAAACAAACGCTTTTGAGCTGGTAATAGATAACGCCGCCGACCTGGAAGGCCTGCCCCAGAATGTGGTTGCGGCTGCGGCCGAAGCGGCCAGGGAGCGGGGCAAGGAAGGCAAGTGGGTTTTTACTTTGCATAAGCCGAGCCTGATTCCTTTCCTTCAATATTCACCGCGCCGTGAGCTGCGGGAAAAAATCTTTAAGGCCTACATCAACCGCGGCAACAACGGCAACGCCTACGATAACAAGGCCCTGGTGGCCAGGACCATCGCCCTGAGAATCGAAAAGGCCGGACTTCTCGGCTATAAGACCTGGGCCGACTATGTGCTGGAAGAGAGCATGGCCAAGACGCCCGGCAACGTTTACCGCTTCCTGGACCAGGTCTGGCAACCGGCCCTCAAGCGGGCCCGGGAAGAAGCGGCCGAGCTGCAGAAACTTATCAGGGCCGAAGGTGGCAATTTCAAGCTGGAACCGTGGGACTGGTGGTATTACGCCGAAAAGCTGCGCAAGCAGAAATATGCCCTGGACGAAGAGATGCTCCGTCCGTATTTCAAGCTGGAAAATGTTATCGACGGAGTTTTCCTGCTGGCTAACAAGCTTTACGGTCTGAAGTTCGTGGAGCGCAAGGACGTCCCCGTTTATCATCCCGACGTCCGGGTGTTCGAGGTCAAAGAAGCGGATGGGCGGCACGTTGGCATCCTGTACACCGATTATTTTCCGCGCGCTTCCAAGGGAGCCGGGGCCTGGATGAACGCTCTGCGGGATACCTATAAAATCGGCGGTCAGAAAATCACGCCGCTGATTCTGAACTGTGGGAACTTCACCAAATCGACGCCGGAGCAGCCGTCGCTCTTAAGCTGGGAAGAGGTGACCACGCTGTTTCATGAGTTCGGGCATGGTCTGCACGGCTTGCTGTCGGATTGCGCCTACCTGAGGCTGACGGGTACCAACGTGGTCCGCGATTTCGTCGAGTTGCCGTCGCAGATAATGGAAAACTGGGTGGCCGAGCCGGAGTTCTTGAAACTTTTTGCCAGGAACTACCAGACGGGCGAGCCGATTCCGGATGAGCTGGTAGCCAAGATAAGGCAGGCGCAGTACTTCAACCAGGGTTTTATTACCGTTGAGTACATGTCGGCCTGCTACCTGGACATGGACTGGCATACACTGACCGAACCGGTGAAAGCGGAAGAAGTGATGGAATTTGAGCGTGAGGCGCTGGCCAGGATAGGCTTGATTCCGGAAATCGTCGTCCGTTACCGCAGCCCGTATTTCAGTCACATCTTTGCCGGTGGCTACTCGGCCGGGTATTACAGCTACATCTGGGCCGAGGTCCTGGATGCGGACGCCTTCCAGGCCTTCAAGGAGACGTCCCTCTTCGACCGGGCCACGGCCGAGTCCTTCCGGAAGAACGTCCTGGAGCGCGGCGGCACCGAGGATCCCATGGTCCTCTACACCCGCTTCCGCGGCCGGGAGCCGAAGATCGAGGCCCTGCTCAAGAAGAGGGGATTGGACTAGGCCCGCGGGCCGTGGTATAAATCGCCCATGAACGGCAACGTCTACGACGAGCTGAAGGAACGCGGTTTCGTCGCCCAGGTCTCGGACGAGGCGGCCGTCCGCCGGATGCTCGGCGGGAACGCGGTCACGTTCTACGTCGGGTTCGACAGCACGGCCTTCAGCCTCCACGCCGGCAGCCTCGTGCCGATCATGGCCATGGTCCATCTCCGGCGGGCCGGCCACCGGGCCATCGCCGTCGTCGGCAGCGGCACGACCATGGTCGGCGACCCCAGCGGCAAGACCGAGATGCGTCCGATGCTCGACGAATCGGTCATCCGGGCCCAGGGCCAGGCCATCCACATCCAGCTCTCCCGCTACCTCCGCTTCGACGGGACCAACGCCATCGCCGTGGACAACGCCGACTGGCTCCTGCCGCTCCCCTACATCGGCTTTCTCCGGGACATCGGGCGGCACTTCAGCGTCAACCGCATGCTGGCCGCCGAAGCCTACAAGCTCCGCCTGGAGAAGGGCCTGTCCTTCATCGAGTTCAACTACCAGCTCCTCCAGGCCTACGACTTCCTGACCCTCTTCCGGAAGTACAACTGCACCCTGCAGATGGGCGGGGACGACCAGTGGGGCAACATCCTGGCCGGCGTCGACCTCATCCGCCGGGTCGAGGGCGGCACGGCCGAAGCCCTGACCTTCCCCTTGTTGACCACGGCTTCGGGGGCCAAGATGGGCAAGACGGCCCAGGGCGCCGTGTGGCTCGACGCGGGTCAGTTCAGCCCCTACGATTTCTTCCAGTACTGGGTCGACTGCGACGACAGGGACGTCGGCCGTTTTCTCCGCATCTTCACCCTCCTGCCGCTCGACGAGATCGCGCGTTTGGAGGCGCTCAAGGACGGCGAGATCAACGAGGCCAAGAGGATCCTGGCTTTCGAGGCGACCAAGATGACCCACGGCGAGCTCGAGGCGGAAAAGGCCAAAAAGGCCGCGTCCGCGGCTTTTGTCAAGGTCGACGATGCCCATCTCGGGGCTTCGAGCGATAACGTCGCATTGCTGCCCACGACGGCCGTTCCGCGCTCGCGTCTCGAGGAGGGCATCTCTCCGGCCGGCTTGTTCACCGAGGTCGGCCTGACGCCCTCCCGCAAGGAAGCCAAGAGGATGATCGAGCAAGGCGGGCTCTACGTCAACGACGGGCGCGTCGACTCCGTCGAGCGCCTCGTCTCGGTCAAAGACCTGGGCCCCGGCGGCGACATCGTCCTCAAGGCCGGCAAGAAGAAGGTCCACCGCATCGTCCCCGCCTGAACCCCTCGCCGGCCCAGAATTCCTTTGCGTCGGCCCGGCCGATTGTGGTTAACTAAGGGTCTTTCCGGAGAACCCAAGGAGAATGAGATGAAACAAGCACTCGCGATCATCCTGGCCGGGGCCCTGGCCGCCGCGGCCTGCGCCTCGAAAGCCGAAGAATTCGTCCTCAAGGAAGGCACCCCCGCCTTCGCGTTGGCCAAGGACCTGGCAGCGATCATCCCCGCCCTCGGCCCCGACAAGACGACCGTCATGGTCAAGGCCAAGGGCTTCACCATCACATCCGCCGAGGTCATCCAGGCCATCCGGGACAACCTGGGCACGCGGACCGACGGGCTCAAGCAGGTCGACGCCGGGCAGCTGAAGCAGATCCTCGAGCAGGGCGCCAACACCCTGGCCGAGCGCAAGCTGCTCCTGGCCGCCGCGAAGGAGGCCAAAGCGGTCGTCCCGGAGGGCGATCTCGAAAAGGCCCTCCAGTCCGAATACGGCCAGGCCGGCGGAGAGCAGACGTTCCTCGAGGAGATCAAGAAGGCCGACATTTCGATCGACCACGTCAAGACGAGCATCGGAGAAACGCTCCTCATCAACGCCTACCTCAAGGGCATCGTCGAAGGCGGGGCCAAGGTGGCCGAAGCGGACGTCCGCAAGGCCTACGACGAGGCGGCGCAGACCGACCAGACCGCGTCGGTCCGCCACATCCTCTTCCTGACCCAGGGCAAGACCGACGCCGAGAAGGCCGAGATCCGCACCAAGGCCGAGGGTGTCCTGGCCAGGGCCCAGGCCGGCGAGGATTTCGTCGAGCTGGTCAAGCAGTACACCGAGGACCCCGGCTCCAAGGACAACGGCGGCCTTTACGAGAACTTCCCCCGCGGGCAGATGGTCAAGCCCTTCGAAGACGCCTCCTTCTCCCTGCCCGTCGGCGGGCTGAGCGGCCTCGTCGAAACGTCGTTCGGGTATCACATCATCAAGGTCGTCGAGCGCAAGAAAGAGTCCCGCACCTTCGAGGAGGCCCGGGCCGAGATCGAATCGCGGCTCCGGCAGGCCAAGCAGGGGACCCTGGTCCAGGATACCGTCCAGGCGCTCAAGGACAAGGCCAAGGTCGAGCTGATCAAGCTCTAGTCTCCCGGGCCGTCCGCCCCGGGGATGAGAAAGCCGGTTTCCCGTCACCCCCCGAGAGGGGGGGCTCTGCCCGGTGAATTCCCCTCTTCGGGGGATTGCCGGGGGGGGGACGCCGGCCTCACACTGGCATAAGGATGCGCGTCCCCGGACCCGCGTCCGGATTTTCGCTCATTCCGAGGAGGAATCATGAAGAGATTCGCGACACTGCTCCTGGTCGCGGCCTGCGCCGGGCTCCTGGCCCTGCCCCAGCCGGCCGACGCCGCCGTCCAGTTCGGCATCAAGGCCGGCGTCAATATGGCCAAGCCCACCGGCGCCGACGCCCAGGACCCGCTGGCGACCCTGAAGTCCAAAGTCGGTTTCACGGGCGGCATCTTCCTGGCTTTCAACTTCGGCCGCGTCGTCACCATCCAATCCGAGGTCCTGTACACCATGAAGGGCGCCACCTACGAGGCCCTCGACGACACCTACACCGACAAGCTCTACGCCGACTACATCGAGATCCCCCTTCTCCTCAAGCTGAGGATCCCCACGCCGGTCGTCCAGCCCTTCGTCTTCGCCGGCCCGACCGTGGGCTTCAAGCTCAAGGAGAAGTTTGAGTCCAACGGCGAAGAGGTCCCGCTCGGGGAATCCATCCTGAAGAACAACGATTACGGCGCCATCTTCGGGGCCGGGCTGAACGTGGGGCGGAACTTCATGGTCGACGTCCGCTACAGCCTGGGCCTGCAGAAGGTCATCTCCACGTTCGAGGGAGACGTCGAACCGGACTTCAAGAACGGCGTCTGGTCGGCCAGCATCGGCATCGC
>DMVN01000030.1 GCA_003476685.1 Acidobacteriota bacterium
TGAAGGATGACCACGCCCGGGCCAGGCGGCTGGCCCAGGTGATTTGCGACCTGCCCGGAATAACCCTTAACCCGGAGGAAGTGGAAAGCAACATCATCATTTTCTACTTCAACCACCCGCGGCTGACTATCCCCGAGCTGGTCAGCCGGCTGAAGGACAGGGGAATCCTGTGCCTGGCGGTCTTCGGCGGGGTCCGGCTGGTCACCCACAAGGACGTGGACGACGAGGATGTCGACCGGGCCATCAAGGCCTTCCGGGAAATCCTGGCCGGCTGAGCGGCGGCGGAATCGGGCAGAATGAAGCTGAATAATGGAATAATAACCTAAGGAATATTAGAATTTCCGGGCGGAGGACAGGATTTTTAATCATTGATAGAAAAAAGAATGGCCGCAGAGCTAAAGAAAGGAAAAAGCTGGAAAACAAATCAGGGCCTGATGATTAAATTAATAAAAGGAATGGTGATAGAACCGGATGGCGACTGAAATTCCCGAAAGAAAACGGGCGCTGTCCAGGCCGGAAGCAGGAGCTGGCAGTGAAAAGCAAAATTTTTTAACATCACCAAAAAATCTTCCTGGACTTGACCGGAAAGCATGAGGAGTGACCGATGGAACAAAAAAACCTGGTAATTATCGGGGGCGGGCCCGGGGGTTACTTAGCCGCCCTGAGAGCCGCCCAGCTCGGGCTGAAAGTAATCGTGGTTGAAGAAAACCTGGTGGGCGGTATCTGCATTAATGTCGGCTGCATTCCCACCAAGTACCTGACCCACCAGAGCGCCCTCTTTCATCAATTGAAGACCAACCGGAACCTGGAAGGACCGCTGGCCGAGGTAAGGCTGAACTGGGCCAGGGTCCAGCAAGGGAGACAGGCGGTGGTTGACCGTCTGGTGAAAGGGCTGGAATTCCTGCTCAGCCGGAACGGGGTCCAGGTCATCAAGGGCCGGGGTAAGTTAACCGCTCCGGGCGAAGTCCTGGTAAAAACCGCCGATGGTCAGCAGCTCTTGAAGGGCGATAAAGTCATCCTGGCCAGCGGCAGTCGCCCGGCCGATTTTCCGTTTTTGAGGTTTGACGGGAAGCAGGTAATTTCCAGCACTGAAGCCCTGTCGCTGCCGGAGCCGCCGAAAAGCCTGCTGGTGGTGGGGGCCGGGGCCATCGGGCTGGAACTGGGCTCGGTCTACCAGAGGGTCGGAACCGAGGTCATCGTCCTCGAAATCATGCCCAGCATCCTGCCCGGGACTGACCTGACCATGGCCCAGAGGCTCGAGCGCCTGCTCAAAAAACAGGGACTAAAAATTTACACCCGGATGAAAATAGAAGCGGCTGAGATTGGCGAAAACCAGGTGAAACTTAAAGGAGTAAGCCTGGCTGATGATAAACCTTTTGAATTCGCAGCTGAAAAAGTCCTGATTGCCGCCGGGCGGAAACCCAACGTCGAAGACCTGGTCTGGGATGAAACGCTTCTCAAGCGACTGCCAGGCAATTTTGTGGAAGTGAACGAGCGCTGTGAGACCTCAATTCCAGGAACTTACGCCATCGGCGATTTAATCGGAGGCAAGCTCCTGGCCCACAAAGCCTACCATGACGGTCTGGTGGCGGCCGAGAACGCCGCCGGGCACCAGGCCCGGCTCAATTACAGCGCGGTTCCGGCCGCCATCTTCACCGAGCCGGAACTGGCCAGCGTCGGGCTAGGCCAGGAAGAAGCCCAGGCCCGCGGTCTTGAAATCAAGGTAGGGGAGTTTCCGCTCCAGGCCAACGGACGGGCCCTGACTCTTGATAGCTACGACGGGCTGGTCCGGGTTATCGCCGATAAGAAGACCGACGAAGTGCTGGGGGCCCACATTCTGGCGCCGCATGCCAGCGAGATGATTCCGGTCCTGACCATGGCTGTGGCTCGCAGGCTTAAACTTCAAGACCTGGATTCTATCATTTACATTCATCCGACGATTTCTGAGTCCATTCCGGAAGCCGCCCTAAAAGCCAACGGCCTGGCCCTGCACATCTTAAATTAATTAATGAGCAGGCAGGAAGTGTTCTGATAGAATAAATTCAGTGGCCTTACCAGGTTTTTCCTGAGCTATCCAGCTAACTATCAACTTGAATTAAGTTTAATAAGGTCAATTTTGTCCGCGGCTTTTGAATTTTTAATTGACTAAAATCTCCTTTTTTTATATTATCGGCTCTCAATAAATCTTTTGGAGGTAATAATGGAGAAAAAGGTTACAGTGGAAGAACTGTTGGCCAAAGCCCAACAGCCATCCAAAGACGCTCTCCGGCTGCACCCGTTCTATAAGGGAAAAGTCGGAGTGACTCTGAAATGCCGCGTCCGGAGTTTCCAAGATTTCGCTATCTGGTACACGCCGGGAGTAGCCGCACCCTGCATGGAAATCAACAAGGACCCGGAAAAAGCCTATGAAATGACCAACAAGGGCAATTTTGTGGCCGTCATTTCTGACGGCACCCGGGTGCTGGGACTGGGGGATATAGGTCCGGAAGCTGCCTTGCCGGTGATGGAGCATAAGGCCCTGCTTTACAAGTACTTAGGTGGAGTGGATGCTTTCCCCATCTGCCTCAGGGAGAAAGATCCGGATAAATTCATCTACATCGTCAAAGCGCTTCAGCCGACTTTTGGTGGCGTCAACCTGGAAGATATTTCACACCCGAAGTGCTTCCACATTCTTGACACCCTGAGGGCTGAGTGCGAAATTCCCATCTGGCACGACGACCAGCAGGGAACAGCCTGTGTCACCGTAGCCGGTCTCATCAACGCCTTAAAAATCGTTAACAAGAAGATTGATGAGGTGAAGGTTACGGTTATCGGTTCAGGCGCCGCTGGTATTGCCATTGCCCGGCTGCTGATAGCGGCCGGAGTTAACCCGGAAAACATGCTGGCCGTGGACTCCAAAGGCATTCTGTCCAAAGACCGGGCCGACCGGGAAACTCTCCAGACCAAATTCAAAGAGAAATGGGACCTGTGCTTGAAGACCAACCCCAAAAATAAGCAGGGCGACATGGCCGAAGCGCTGAAAGGGGCCGATGTTATGGTAAGTGTTTCGGCTTCTGGCCCGGGAGTCATCAAACCCGAGTGGATTAAAACTATGGCCAAGGACGCCATTGTCTTTGCTGAAGCTAACCCCATTCCAGAAATCTGGCCCTGGGAAGCCAAAGAAGCCGGCGCCAGAATTGTGGCCACCGGCCGATCGGATTTCCCCAATCAGGTCAATAACTCTCTGGGCTTCCCCGGCATCTTCCGCGGGACTCTTGATGTCAGGGCCAAGACCATCACTGACGAGATGTGCATCGCCGCTGCCTACGAGCTGGCCAAGGTGGCCGAAGACCACGGTATCCATGAAGAATACATAATTCCCAACATGGACCAGTGGGAAGTCTTCCCGAGAGAAGCGGTGGCCGTTGGCCGCAAAGCCATCGAACAGGGTGTGGCCCGCAAGGACATACCGGCCGACCAGCTTTACAAAATGGCCGAAGACACCATCCGCAAAGCTCGCGAAGAAATCCAGTTCCTGATGAAAGAAGGCTTCATCGTCGACCCGGATAAGAAATAAGCTGGGCTGAAATCGAACCAGGGCCCGGACCGGTTACCCGGTCCGGGCTTTTTATTTGAAGTCGCCTTATGTTATCTAAAGTAAAAAATATGATTATTCATGAGCTTTAAAAATTTGACAAAGTTCCTTCTTTGTGATAATGATTTAATCAATCTTCACCGGAAGGGTGAAGGGAGTTAGAAGGTTCAGACATGAGCGGAGATGGAGAAAATTCTCTCCCGGACTTTTTAAGCCCCCCATAGTTTTTCTGCACTTATAATTAGTCCCTTATTGTTCTTGTTTGGGAAGGAGACGGGAACAGGGGAAAAGCCGATTAGAAAAATTAAATGGAGAAGGCCATTTAATACACAAAAAAATCATCAGAAAGGAGGAAAAGAGAATGAAAAATCTGATGAAACTTTCGGTTCTCGGCCTTTTAGTGGTTTTCCTGTTTGCCAGCTGCGCCAAGCAGCCGACCCAGCAGATGGATGAAGCAAAAGCTGCTATTGACGCAGTGGTTAAAGCTGGTGGCAATATCTATGCTAAGGACGAGCTGAAGAAGCTCAATGACGACCTGCAGGCAGCCATGGATGAAATCAATGCCCAGAGCAAGAAGCTGTTCAAGAAGTACGGCCCGGCCAAGGAAATGCTGATCAAGGTTAAGACTGATGCCGAAGCTGTCCAGGCCCTGATTCCGGCCAGAAAAGAAGAAGCCAAGAATGCCGCAGTCAACGCTCTCAATGAAGCTAAGGCTGCTTTTGAGGAAGCCAAGGCTCTGCTGGACAAGGCCCCCAAGGGCAAAGGCACCAAGGCTGACATCGAAGCCATGAAGTCTGACCTGGCCGGCCTGGAAACCATGCTGACTGAAGTTCAGACCGCCATCGACAGCGAAGATTATTTCGGCGCTAAGGACAAAGCCCTGTCCATCAAGGAAAAGGCTGCGGCCATCAGCGAGCAGATCAATGCTGCTATTGCCAAAGTAAAAAAGTAAGCGTAGACTGAACGGCGGACAATTCAGCTGGAGTCGAGTTGATTAGTGAAGTGGAGTGCTATTAGAGCAGCGCTGATACTGGTTTGCCAGCTTAGCCTTGTCCTCCTAAATCAGAGTTGTCAGACCGCACCGGCTCCTCCCGAGGTAGCCCGGGCTCTTGAGCAGGAGCAGGACCTCTGGAGAGCCGGTGCTTCTTTTTATGCACCGGAAGAATACGAGGCCTACCGCCAGGCCCTGGTTTTGGCCAGGAAATTCTACGAAAAAGAAGAGCTGAAGATTGGCTTTTTCCGAGACTATGACCGGGTCAGGCAGGAGTTCAGCCGGGTTCTGGCCGAGGGTGAGCGGATCGGCCGGATTATCGAGGAGAAGAAGGCCAGCCTCACCGGCGAAATTACCACCCGAAAAAACGACCTGGTTTCAAGGTACGAAGTGCTAAACAACCTGAGTCTGGAGCTCAGCCAGAGGACCCTGTCGCGGCAGCAGCTGGCCCAGGCCGACGTCCTGTTGCGGGAAGTAGACCGTCTGCTGGACCAGGCCAAGTACCAAGAGGCCCGCTCCAGATTGGATAAGGTCAACAGCCTTCTCAACCAGTCGGAGAACGTCCTGCGCCGGCAGCTTGACCGCTACATGAGCCCGGGGGAAATTGCCCGCTGGCGACAGCTGGCCGAAAGGGCCATGGAAAAATCCCGGTCGGGTAACCAGCTGGTCATCCTGGTCAGCAAGCTGGAAAGGAAACTGACGGTCTACAAAGGCGGGCAGCCCCTTAAAACCTACGAGGTCGGACTTGGCTTTAACGGCTTGAGCGACAAGCTGCACGCCGGCGACAACGCCACTCCCGAGGGAGAATACAAGGTTATCAAGAAGGTTTCACCCAGCAGGTTCGGCAAAGCCCTGCTCATCAATTACCCCAATGAAGACGACCTTAAGAGATTTAACGAAGCCAAGAAAAAGGGGTATATTACAGCCGGGAGTCGCATCGGCGGGCTGATTGAAATCCACGGCGGCGGCAAGGATGGCCTGACCCAGGGCTGCGTGGCCCTGGATGACCCGGAGATGGAGGAGCTGTTCCGGATGATCCCGGTCGGAACTCCGGTGACCATCGTCGGCACCACTGACCCCAACAACAAAATTATTGCTATACTAAAAAGAGAGCCTGGAGAGAAGCAATGAGGTTCTGGAAATTTTTACTGGCAGCCACGGTTGTGGTCTACCTGGCCGCCCTGACCATCGTGGCTCTCTCCTGGGTTCATCATCTGAAACTCAGCGCCGAATGGAAGACAGTCTGGAGCTTTGAGCTCGACCCCAGGGCCAGAGTCAAACCCGAAACCCAGAATGCCGCCCTGAAGAAGAAAATCAAGGAGCTCCAGCCGAAGGGGGTTTACATCATGGTGGACTCGGCTGAAAACCGGCTCTATCTCAAAAAGGACGGCCAGACTGTCAAGGAAGCCCTGGTTTCCACCGGCAGCGGCGTGGTTCTAGTGGAACCCGGCGGCAAGAGAAGCTGGGTGTTTGACACACCCAAGGGCGAGTTTTTCGTCAAATCAAAAATCCAGAACCCATACTGGGTAAAGCCCGACTGGGCTTTTATCGAGGAGAACGAACCCATCCCTAAGAAGATGGAAGACCGGGTGGAAGCCGGGGTCCTGGGGGATTATGCTTTGGGCTTCGGCCAGGGATATTTCATCCACGGGACTCTCTACACCAGGCTGCTGGGGCGGAATGTCACTCACGGCTGTGTCCGGGTGGCTGATAAAGACCTGGAAGAAGTTTTTAAGGCTTCTAAAATCGGAACAAGGATTTACATTTATTGAGGCTGGAAGGTATGAACAGAGCGGGCCTTGTGGTTGGAGAATAGACAGGCTGAAGCATGGGCCAGAGCGTGCGATAGTTCAAGTGGGAAAGAAAGAGCGGGACCAGCAGCCAGCAATAGAAAAGCAACAGAGATGAGCGGAAGAGGCTGGAATAGGGTAGAGAAAATAAACAGGAAAAAAGAATTGAAACGAAAAGAGCGAAAATCAATAAAGCTCAAGAAATAAATTTCTGGTAGAGATGTAGAGATAATGAAGATCGTAATTAAAGGAAAGGAAAGGCAGGCCGGCCAAAAACATCGCTGGCTTAAGGTGGTGTGGCCGGCTATTCTGGTGGCAGTCCTTTCCTTTTCTGCAATCCTTTTCTTCCAGGCTCAGGGCAGCTGGTGGGGTAAGAAAGAGGCTACGGTCCCGGAAACGGGCGGTCAGACTCAGAAAGCCGCAGCTGCCACGGTTACCCCGGTAGGACAAAAGGCAGCCAGCGCCGGAAATAAATCAGAGCAGAGGGCGGCGCAGCCAACCGCTGCCAGATCTCAGGCCAAAGCTCAGCCGACCCAGCCAGCCGGGTCCTCTACTTCATCCATCAAGGACATTCCTGAACCAACTCTTCAAACCCTGAAAGAAAACCGTTTCCTGGAAGAAGAACTGAAGCTGGCTAAAACCCCTCAGTATTATTTTGTTCTTAACCTCAGGGAAAAAACCCTGGAGCTCAGGGCCCGGGGGATGGTCCTAAAATCGTGGAAAGCCAGCGAGCTCAGGTACACAGGAAAGCCGGTGCCCCTCCAGGTTACCACCCTGACCAACAAGACCGCCCTTAAACCGCCCGAGCGTAAGGTCTTGAACCCGGCTGAGCAGCAAGCTGAGGAAGAAAAGAAGGCGGCTGAAAAAGCCAAACTGGAAGAGGCAAAGAATAAAAAGGCTGAAGAGGCCAAGAAACCAGAACAGGCCCCGACCTCAACTGCTACCCCGGCCGACACCTTTGAAGTTGAAGCCCTGGAGATAACTGATATGCCTGGTTCCTACGAACTAAACTTTGATGATGGGCTGCGGATTTTTATCCGGTCAAGATCCGGCCTCCAGGAAAGCTTCCGTCAGACCCGGGAAAGGCTGCTCTGGTACACCTGGTATCCGGTCAAGCATTTCCTGTGGAGAAAGAGCGAGCTGCGCCCGCAGCTTGTTCTTTATTTTGACAACATGCGCGAAGCCCAGGGTATCTACTGGGCTTTTATAGACGGGATTAAGGGAATCATCTGGTTCCCTTAAGCTGCGCGCCAGCTGACCACCTTTCAAAATTTTGAGATAAAAAGCCCTTTTTCAGGCTCAATTCAGGCCTTAATAAAATTCTTTTAGGCCAGAACAGGTTGGCAGTCCACTCTGATTGAATCAAGTTGTCAGTCCGACTTAACGGCAGCAACCTGGCTGATCATAGGATTAAAGGCAACCTCAGTTCTTTTTTAGGTTAATTTTATTCCCTTAAAATATTCTTGAAGGGGCGAAACAAACTCGGGTCTGGCTGTTATCGGCTGAGAAAGAAGGAAGACGGGTCTTTTCCCAGCTACGGATAATTTTGCCTGAAATATTAAATTCTCTTGCCTCTATTAAATCATCCTCATTTCCTCACAGACTGCTTGGCCTCTGGTCACTGCCCCCCTTGCTGCGGTAATAAAAAAATCAGGTTGAAAAGTACAGGTGGAAAGTTTCAGCCAAGAAGCCGGGCGCCTTCAAGCCGGTATGTTATCGGGCCTGTATGATTTCAGACCTGTATGATAGATATCAAGGCCGACTAAAAGTCCGGGCCTGCCAAACTTAAGAAATCAACATTGTTTCGGCTATATTTTCAAAAAGTTTATAAATTATTGAATATAAATAAAATAAAATTTCCAAAAAACTTGACAAAACTATACTCAACTTTTATATTAATATAAAGCTAAATTAGAACTCAGGAGGACAGATATGGGTAAGATAATAGGAATTGACCTCGGAACTACCAACTCCGTCGTGGCCGTCATGGAAGGCGACAAGGTCACGGTTATCGCCAACGAGGAAGGCGGCCGGACCACTCCTTCCGTGGTCGGTTTCACCAACAAGGGTGAAATCCTGGTAGGCCAGGTAGCCAAGCGCCAGCGCATCACCAACCCCGAGAACACCATCTACTCCATCAAGCGCTTCATGGGCAGACGCTACAACGAGGTGCTCAACGAGATCAAGCAGGTTCCCTTCAAGGTGGTGGAAGCTCCTAACGGCGATGTCCGGGTCCTGGCCCAGGGCAAGGAATATTCACCCCCGCAGATTTCCGCCTTCATCCTGCAGAAGCTAAAAAAGGCGGCCGAAGATTACCTGGGCGAGAAAGTGGAAAAGGCGGTCATCACCGTGCCCGCTTACTTCAACGATTCCCAGAGAAAAGCCACTAAAGACGCCGGGACCATCGCCGGTCTGGAAGTGGTGCGCATCATCAACGA
>DMVN01000097.1 GCA_003476685.1 Acidobacteriota bacterium
GCTGAAAGTGGGCCTGGCAGCCGAGAATAAAAAGGGTTCAAAGGTCAGCCTGGACATTATTAACACCACTTCCCTCACCCGGTCGGAAACAGTCTTCATCCCGGCTGAAATCTCGGCCGGGCTGAACCTGGCCCTCGACGAAAACGACCGGGCCCTCCCTTCCCAGAGACTGGCCGATGGTTCCTTAGCCGTGGCCATCAGCCAGCTGGCTCCTTTCTCCAGCCGGCGAATCCGTTTAACCACCGGCAGCAGCTGGCCCGGTGGCCAGGCCCGGGCTAACGAGAATTCTCTGGAAAACAATTGGCTGCGGCTTCAGCTTGACCCGGAAACCGGGGCGGTGCGCAGCCTGGTCTTCAAGCCAGCCGGAAACCTGGAACTGGTGGAGACAGGAAAATTCTCCGGGCTCAACGCTTATCTTTATGTCCCGGGCACCGACCCCACCCGGGCCCAGCCGGCCCGCGTCAGGCAGATATCGGTCCTGGAACCGGGACCCCTGGTGGCTTCCCTGGCCCTGGAGCTTGAAGCCCCGGGCTGCCGCAGCCTGAAAACCATCATCAGGCTGAGTGGTCTGGAAGGTCGGGTAGATTTCCTCAACCGCCTGGACAAAATAAAAGTCAGGGAAAAAGAGAGTGTCCATCTGGCGTTTCCCTTCAGTCTGCCCCGGGCCGAAGTCCGGCTGGACCTGGGCTGGGCCACGGTCAATCCTTTCTTCGAAGAAATCCCGGGAGCCTGCCTGGATTTCTTCTCGGTCCAGAAAGCGGTCAGCCTCCGTCGCCCGGATCTTAACCTGACCTGGGTTACACCCGATGCTCCGCTGGTGGAAATCGGTGACCTGACCGATGAAAGAAGCGTCGGGGGCTTTCCCCGGGCCTGGAAAAAAGAACTGCCTCCTTCCACCACCATCATTTCTTATGCTCTCAATAATTACTGGCACACCAACTATAAAGCTGACCAGGAAGGCGAGATTGAGCTTCGCTACACTCTTTTTCTCAACCTGCAGCCGGAACCGGCACTGCTCAAGCATCAGGCCCTGAGAGTCTGCCAGCCGCTGGTGGTCATTCCGGTTGAAGAAAGCCGGATCCCGCTGGAACCGGTTATCCGGGTAGAACCGGAAAGAGTGGTGGCGACCAGACTGAAGGCGGTGGCCGGAACTGCGCCCGGAAAGCCGGCCTGGTTGCTAAGGCTGTATAATGCCTCGGGCCAGCCGGAAGAGGTCCAGCTCAAAGGACTGTTAAGCCTGGGCCGCAAGATTTACCTGTCCAACCTGAAGGAAGAAAGACTGGCCCCGGTCAATCTGCCGCTGACGCTTCTTCCCTGGTCAACGGTAACGCTGAGACTGGAATAAAGGTTTATAATATAACTGATAAATTTTTAACCTCAGGAGGTCAGCATGAAAAAGAACCGCCGGGTTTGCGTCCTCAACGGCCTTTCGATTTTCCTGGTAATCAGCCTCTCGCTATCGGCTGCCGCCCAGCCGGGGGGTCAGGTTCAACCCCGGAACCGGATGCTGATGCTTCCGGAAACCCAGCTCCTCCTGACTGACTGGTTTATCCAGTCTTCCGCCCGACTTAAGACTGATGGGGCGGCTCTCTCCCGCCCTGGAATCATGACTGACCGCTGGTACCCGGCCCGGGTGCCATCCACGGTCTTGGGCACCCTGGTGGAAAACAATATCTACGGCGATGTCTTTTTCGGGAAAAACCTGGGAAAAATCAAGGCTGAAGACTTCCAGACCTCCTGGTGGTACCGAACCGAGTTTTTGCTGCCGGCTTACCCGGGTCGCAGTCGGACCTTCCTGGAGCTGGACGGGGTCAATTACCGGGCTAATATCTGGTTAAACGGGCAGAAAGTGGCGGAAGCCTCCGAAATCTACGGCGCTTTCCGGCGTTTCTCCCTGGACATCACGGCGCTGGCCCGGTCGGGCGAAAGAAACGTCCTGGCCATAGAAGTCATTCCTCCGGTCAAAGGAGAACCGACCATCGGCTTCGTTGACTGGAACCCGGCCCCGGCCGATAACAGCCTCGGCCTGTGGCGTCCAGTGAGAATCAGGCAGACCGGTGAAGTCAGCCTGGAGAATCCTTTCGTTCAAACCAGCCTGGACACGGCCAGCCTGAAGGAAGCCCGGCTGACCATCTCGGTTGAAGTTAAAAACCATTCCGATAAACCGGTCAGTGGCACCCTGGAGGTGGAACTGGAAAAGATAAAGGTTTCAAAAGAAGTAAAACTGGGGCCAAAAGAGGTGCAGAAAGTGGTCCTCAGCCCCGAAACCAACAAAGAACTGATCATCAGCAACCCCCGGGTCTGGTGGACCCATGACCTGGGCCGTCCGGAACTCTACCTCCTGTCTATGGCTTTCAGGCTCAAAGGCCAGGGCGGAGAAGAAAAATCTGTGGCTCAGCCGGCTGAATCAGAAACAATTCAGAAGCCAACAACCAGGGAAAAAGAGCCAGAAAAAGGACAGGCCAGGGATNNAGAAAAAGGACAGACCCGGGATAAAGAAAAGGAACAGGAGCGGATGAGAATCCCCACTCCCTTCAAAGCCCTGGCCCAGGTGTCTGACTGGCTGGTGCTGCGCTTTGGCATCAGGGAAATTAAGGATTACATAAACGAACAGGGCCACCGCGGTTACCTGCTCAACGGAAAGAAGGTTTTAATCCGCGGAGGCGGCTGGACTGACGATATATTCCTAAATAACAGGCCCAAAAAACTCCGGGCCGAGTTGATGTACGCCAAACATATGAACCTCAACGCCCTGAGACTGGAGGGTTTCTGGGGAACCGGCAAAGAGCTTTACCACCTGTGCGACGAGCTGGGCCTGCTGCTGATGGTCGGCTGGAGCTGCCATTGGGAATGGGAAAATTATTTTGGCAAGCCAGCTGACCCAAAATATGGTGGGATAATCAGCCCAGAAGATATGGCTCTGGTGGCCGCTTCCTTCCGTGACCAGGTGCGCTGGCTGCGCAACCACCCCAGCATTTTCGTCTGGGCCCTGGCCAGCGACCTCGTGCCCAAGCCGGAGCTGGAAAGAGAATACCTCAAAATCCTGGCCGAAGATGACCCGACCCGTCCATTCCTAAATTCCACCGGAACCAAGGTCAGCGAGGTCAGCGGAAAGTCTGGCGTCAAGATGAACGGCCCCTACGACTGGGTGCCGCCCAATTACTGGTTCCTGGATAAGAAGAATGGCGGGGCCTTCGGGTTTAACACCGAAACCGGTCCTGGTCCCCAGGTGCCGGTGCTGGAGAGCCTGAAGATGATGATACCGGAAGAGGCTCTGTGGCCGCCAAAAGACTACTGGGATTTCCACTGCTCCCGGGGGATGTTTAAATCTCTCGACAGGTACAACGAAGCCCTGCGGGAGCGCCTGGGCTGGCCCGATAACGTGGCTGAGTACTGCGACAAGGCTCAGTTCCTGAATTACGAAGCCATGCGGGGCATGTTTGAAGCCTTTGTCGCCCGCCGCCCCCTGGCCACCGGAATAATCCAGTGGATGTACAATTCAGCCTGGCCCAAGCTCTGGTGGCAGCTTTATGATTATTACCTGATGCCGACTGGTGCTTTTTACGGGGCCAGGAAAGCCAACACCCCTGTCCACCTGATTTATGATTATGAAACCCGGGAGATAATCGCCTCAAACCTATCTTCGGTTAAGGCTGAAAAATTAAACGCTCTGGTCCGGGTGTTTGACCTGGAACTCAAGGAAAAATTCAGGCAGGACTTCCCGCTCACCCTGGAAGCGGATGCCAGGACGGTGCTCACCCGCCTGCCGGATATACCCGAACTGACTCCGGTTTATTTTCTGGACCTCAGAATCCTCGGGCCCAAGCAAGCCCTTGAAGACCAGAATTTCTACGTTCTCAGCCTGGAACCTGATGTTCTGGATTTTGAGAATACCACCTGGTATGTAACCCCGGTTAAAAAATATGCCGACCTGAAAGCTCTGAACAACCTGCCAGAAACCCAGGTGCGGTACCGCTGGAAGGCAGAAGGAAAAGACCTGATCAGAAACCTGACCATTGAACTGGAAAATCCCACCAGGCAGCTGGCCTTTAACCTGGAAATTCAAGTGCTAAAAAAGCTGCGGCAGAAATCGGTCCTCCCCATTTTTCTGGAAGACAATTACTTTTCTCTGCTTCCGGGAGAAAGACGCACAGTTAAAGGTTATTTTTTCGGTGAAGACCTGGAAGGCGATGAGCTGGAAATAAAGGTCAGGGGCTGGAAAGTTAAAGCTACTGAAGTGAAGAAATTTTAATCTGCCTTTTTCGCCGGCCGGGGCCAGTAACCAAAGCTGGCTGTCCAATCTCAACTGGCTGGAGAGTTTTCTGGATTGTAAGAAGGCCGAGTCCCTGAACTTTTCTCGTTGCGGCTGGCAACGGTTCGAGAGATAAGAAGGTTATCGGTGGCTTTGAGTTTTGTCTGGAGCGGCGGTCAGAGTCATTTTTTCTTAAGGGAATTGACCAGTTCTTTCAGCTTTTCCTGGTCGGGGTTAAGGCTCAACGATTTTTCCCAGATGGCCAGGGCTTTTTCCTTATCTCCCATCTGGTAATAGCAGCTTCCAAGATAGTTAAGGATCTCCAGGTTAACCCCGAAGCGGTTGAGGTACTGTTCATAATAGATTGCTGCCCGCGCCGGCTGGTTCAGGGAATGGAAAGCCCGACCCAAAAGCGAGACCAGTTCGGCCGGAGACTCTGGCCGGTCATAAGCGGCGAGTATATCCACCACTCCCTGGAACTGACCAGTCCGGAAGAGGGCTTCAGCCAGGGCCAGGGCTGAGGCCGGCCCCGGGTTGAGGGAATGAGCCTGACTCAGACGTTTTAGGGCTTCCTGGTTATTCCCGGTGTTTAAGCTCTGGATTCCGGTGGCCAGCAGCTCGTCAGCTTCGGTCAGTTGGCCTCTGGAAGCCAGGATGGGACTGGCTATGACCCTCAAGCCTGAGACTTCCAGCTCGGCCCGCCGGCTGTCCCGGACCTGGCTCCCGACGAGCAAATCGGCGGTCAGGCTATAATAACCCGGTTTACAAGAAGAAAGAGGCAGGGATTCAATCACAAATGAATCATCTGGCAGCTCAGCCAGAGATTTGTTCCGGACCTGAACTACCTGGTTATCGGCCAGCAGCGAAATTTTGAGGCTGG
>DMVN01000232.1 GCA_003476685.1 Acidobacteriota bacterium
CAGCCTGTCCTGCCGCTGCGGTTCACGGGCCCGGCCGATAGTCAGGTGAGGGGAGAAGGGCCTTTCTTCCCGCTCGAACCCCTGCCGGTCCAGGGAATCTTCCAGGTCGGACTGGAGGGCCTGGAGTTCCGGTCCGGCTTCAAGCCCGACCCAGATGACCCTCATCCGGCTCTGGCCGGGAGGAAAACTCCCGCTGCCTTTAACAGTCAGGCGAAAGCTACGATGCCGGCCGACAACCTCTTCCAGCACCGCCCTGATCACCTCCACCCGGGGTTCGCTCACTTCGCCGATGAACTTGAGGGTCAGATGATAATTTTCGGGTGCCACCCATTTGATGTTCGTCGCCACCGGTTTTAACAGCCGAACAGCCTGGGCCAGCTGGGTTTTGATTTCCGGTGTCAGGTCAATGGCGATAAAGATTCTCATCTCAGCTGTCTCTTTTTTCCATTTCCATTAATTTTAACCTTAACATATCCAGGGCTTTTTGAGTAGCCTGAAATTTAATCTGTTCCCGGTTGCCCCGGAAAAGATTCCTGAGCACTGTCGAACCTCCGGGGAAGGCCAGGCCGGTATAGACCAGCCCGACGGGTTTGGCGGGTGTACCGCCCCCGGGTCCGGCAATGCCGGTGGTGGACAGGGCAAAATCCGCTCCTGACTTTTCTCGCAGGTTCTCGGCCATGACCCTGGCCACTTCTTCGCTGACAGCTCCCTTAGAGGCCAGCAATTCTTCCGGGACACCCAGTTCCCGCACCTTGCTCTGATTGCTGTAGGTAACCAGGCCTTCCAGGAAATAATCAGAGCTGCCCGGAATGTTGGTCAGACGATGGGCCAGCAGTCCGCCGCTACAGGATTCAGCGCAGGCCAGCCTTAGGCCAGCGGCCCTGAGCTTCTCTCCGACGACCTCTTCCAGGGACTGACCTTGGGTTGAATAAACGAGCGGCCCGAGCCGGCGGACAATTCTATTTTTAATCCGGTTGAAAGTTCTGACATCTCTTTCAGGCTGGCTGGCGGCAGTCATTTCCAGCCTGATCTGAATATCGCCCGGAGAGGCCAGGGTAATGAGCTGCAGGTTCTTCGGCAGGTCTTTGTAGACCGGCTTGATCCTGTCTTCGATGAAGGATTCCCCGGCCCCGGTTATTCTCAGGACAGCCCTCAGCACCTTAACTTCACCATACTTTCTCAGCCGTGGCAGCACCAGGTTGTCCACCATCGGTTTCAATTCCGAGGGCGGCCCGGGCAACAGGACGATAATCTGCTTCCGGCTTTCCAGCCACAGCCCGGGAGCGGTGCCGTGGGGATTCTCCAGCACCTCAGCTCCTTCAATCACATAAGCCTGGCGGCGGTTGGAAGGTGTCATCCTGAGACCGCGGCTCTCAAACCTCTGCCGGATTTTTTCCAGGATGGCCTTGTTAAAAATCAACCTGGCCCCCAGCACTTCAGCCACGGCCTGCCGGGTGCGGTCGTCTTCGGTCGGGCCCAGACCGCCGGAGATAAAAATCAGCCAGCTGCGCTGCCGGGCAATGCGGACCGCTTCCTTAAGTTCTTCCAGACTGTCTCCAACTACCGTTTTGAAAGACAGCCGCCAGCCCAGTTCCTGCAGCTTTTCCGACAGGTAAAGGGAATCGGTTTCCAGGAAATGGGGAGACAGCAACTCGCTGCCAACGGCAATAAATTCAACTCTTTGTTTTTTTTCCTTAAATGTGCCCATCTTACTCATCAGCTTATAGGCCGAAAACCAGGATAAAAAGCTGAAGCAGGAGATTAACCACCAGCCCGCTGGCCAGGTCGTCAGCCATTATGCCCCAGCCCCCGGGCAATGTTTCCAGCTTTTTTACTCCCATAGGTTTGATGATATCCAGGAAGCGGAAAAGAATAAAACCCAGCCCCAGAATAAGCCAATCCGGCCGCAGCAGGAAGACGGCCAGGAGCTGGCCGGCCACTTCGTCAATAACCACCTTGCCCGGGTCCTTTAGGTTTAAGCTTCGAGCATAGACGGTAGAAAAATAAACCCCAACCAGGAAAATCACCAGTACCAGAAAAAGGTAGAGCGGCCAGGAGAGACGGTGCAGATAATACTTATAAAGTACAACCATGGCCAGGCTGGCCAGGGTACCCGGGGCCAGGGGAAAAAGGCCCAGACCAAAAAAAGTGGAAATAATTTTGGCCAGTTTAACCATGGTTCACCTTTCCCATCAGGTCATAATCCAGGCTGCGTTCAACAACGACCGATAAAAAGGGAGGCAGGCTTTTCCCGCGGAGTTCCGGGCTGAGTTCCACCAGCACCTGGCCATCAACCTCCGGCGCCTGAAACCTGGTCCGGGCCGCCAGAAAACCAGGCCGGTCCGGCAGGGGAGCTTCGGTGATGACCTCTAACTTTTGTCCGAGAAAAGTCCGGTAAAATTCTCTGGAAATTTCCTTCTGCTGGCGCATTATTGCCTGCTGCCTTCTTTTCTTTTCAGTTTCAGGCACCGGGTCACCGAGGCGGGCGGCCGGAGTCCCGATTTCTGAAGAGTAGCAAAAAACACCGAGGTGTTCAAACCTGGCCCGGGCCACAAAAGCCTGCAATTCCCTGAATTCCTTTTTCCCTTCGGCCGGAAAACCGACAATCAAAGAACTGCGGATGACCACTCCCGGAACCTTCTTCCTGATTTTCTCCAGCAGCCTCAAAGCCCGGGTTCCGTCGAGGCCCCGGCCCATGGCCTGCAAAACCTGGCGCGAAGAATGCTGGAAGGGCAGGTCAAGATAACGGCAGATTTTCGTTTCCAGCATTATTTCCAGCAGGCTGTCGTCAACCTCTTCCGGGTAACCGTAGAGCAGTCTGATCCATTCTATTCCTTTTACCGCCAGCAACTTTTTCAGAAGCAAGACCAGGCTTCCTGGTTTTTTCCGGTCGCGACCGAAATAGGTGGTATCATGGGAAATCAGGTTAATCTCCTTGATGCCCAGAGCGCTCAGGTTCCGGACTTCCTGGACCACCGAGTCAACGGTTCGGGATTTATAGGGACCTTTAATCAGGGGGATGCTGCAGAAAGCGCAGCGATGGGAACAACCTTCAGAAATTTTGACATAGGCCCAGTGAGGACCAGTGGTGATGACCCGCGGGGTTCTGTGGTCCAGGAGAAAAGTTCCCTGACCCGAAAAATGTTTTTTCTTCTCAATAATTTCATCAATCCGGTCAAAAGAGCTGACCCCACTCCAGATATCAACCCGGGGGTAGCGAACCTGAAGATAATCCGGGGCCCTTTCCACGTAACAGCCGACCACCACCAGCAGCCGGCCACCCTTCTGACTTTTCCAGAGCAAGCCCTGTTCGATAGCCTGGTGGGCTTCCTCTCTGGCCGGGCTGATAAAACCGCAGGTGTTGATGATCAGGATCTCGGCCTGGTTCAGGTCGGCCGTAAAGCTGTAACCCTTCCGGTCCAGCCTGGCCAGCATCACCTCGGAATCAACCAGGTTCTTGGCACAGCCCAGAGTGATTAAAGAGACTTTAGGCATCAATCACAGTTTCAGGGATAGATTCGGTAAAGCAACCTGGGAAAAGGAATGGTCTCCCTGATATGGGGCAACCGGCAGAGCCAGGCCACGGTTCTCTCCAGCCCCAGTCCAAACCCGGAATGGGGAAAGGTGCCGTAGCGGCGCAGGTCGACATACCATTCATAAGCTTCTTTCGGCAGGTTGAACTCCTGGATTCTCCGCTCCAGTAGTTCCAGGTCATGAATTCTCTGGCCGCCGCCGATGATTTCTCCATAACCTTCCGAGGCCATAAAATCCACGCCCAGGGCCAGGTCTGGCCTGACCGGGTCGGGCTGCATGTAAAAAGCTTTGATTTTGGCCGGGAAGTGGGTGACGCAAACCGGCCGGTCATAAAGCCGGGACAGAATGGTCTCTTCCGGAGCTCCAAAATCATCGCCATAAACCATCCTGGAGCCGTTTTCCACCAGCTGTTTGACAGCCTCATCATAGGTCAGCCGGGGAAAGGGCTTGCTGATCCTTTCCAGGGGGGCGGTGTCTCTTTCCAGGATTTCCAGGTCCTGCTTTCTTCTTTCCAGAACTCTTTCCAGGATAAACATAATCAGGTCCTGGCCCAGCTCGATGATGTCTTCCAGGGTGGCAAAGGCCACTTCCGGCTCGACCATCCAGAACTCGATCAGGTGGCGGCGGGTCTTGGATTTTTCGGCTCTGAAAGTCGGTCCGAAACAGTAAACCTTGCCGAAAGCGGCGGCCGTGGCCTCGTTGTAAAGCTGGCCGCTCTGGCTGAGGTAGGCTTTCTGGTCAAAATACTGAGTTTCAAAAAGAGTGGTGGTACCTTCACAGGCGCTCGGAGTCAGGATGGGCGTGTCCATCAGCCTGAAACCACGGCCGTCAAAAAAATCGCGGATGGCCCGGACTGTTTCAGCCCTGACCTGAAGGATGGCGTGTTGTTTCTGGGAACGCAGCCAGAGGTGGCGGTGTTCCATCAAGAAGGGGACAGAATGTTCTTTGGGCGTGATGGGATAATCCCGGGCAATCTGGATGACTTCTATCCCGGAAATTTCCAGTTCATAGCCCCCCGGAGCCCGGCGGTCTTCCCTGACTTTTCCCCTGACGATAACTGAGGATTCCTGGGTCAGGTCATCAAAAACCTTAAACAGGGGGAACTCCTTGTCCGGGTGAAAGACGGTTCCCTGGATGATACCGGTGCCGTCGCGGACCAGGAGAAAACGGACCTTGCCGCTGGAACGTTTATTGTAAACCCANNTTCCTGTCCGTTATACTGGCTGATATCCTCTATGTATACCCATTTCATAGTGAATGAATTATATCAAAATGACTGCTTAAATCAATCCAGCCCGGACGGCCTGAATCCTGGTTGTTACTTTCTCTTCCGGTCTTGCCAAATTAATCTTTATGCTTTAAGTTATCCCTGTAAGCAATGGCTGAGACCAAACCTTTCAAGCCGGTCAAACTTATCTGCGGGATCATCTTCCCCCGGGAAGAAATCCGGGAGAAGGCTGAAGCCTGCCTGGTGGACAGATTCGGGCCCTTCGACCACCGCAGCTCGTCCTTTCCTTTTATTTATACTGACTATTATGCGCCCCAGATGGGCAGGGAGCTTTTCCGCTCTTTTGTCAGTTTTGACCGTCTGATTTGGCCCGAGGAGCTGCCGGCTATCAAGCTCTGGACCAACCGCCTGGAAGAAGAGTTCCGGGCCTGGTTCCCGCAGCCCCCAAGACCGGTCAACCTGGACCCGGGCTACCTGAAGGCCGCGGCTCTGGTGATGGCCACAACCAAGGATTTTGCTCACCGTCTGCCCCTGGCCCAGGGGATTTATGGCCACCTGGAGCTGTTGTTCGCCAGACAGGGCATCAGACTGCTGGACTGGACTTACCCGGACTTCAGGCAGAGCAGCTACCAGGAATTTTTTCTGCGGGTGCGCGAGACTTACTTAAAACAGCTAAGGAAGCTGGGGCAGGAGTCTTAATCTTCTTTCAGGCTGGCCCGGGCCCAGGCCAGGAATCTGTCGGCCGCTCCAGGCCGGTTATTCAGGAACTCACTGACGATAATCGTCGTCCAGAAATCTGGATGCAGCGGGTCAGCCATCACCGCCGACAATCCGTGACCAATCAGGTTAGCAAGAAAGGTCAGGTTCACCACCCTTCGCCGGGGCAGGCCGTAAGAAACATTGCTTAACCCGGCCACGGTCTTAATCCCAGGGAATTCTTTGCGAACGAGAAGCAGGCTTTCCAGGAAAAGCCGCCCGGCCTCCGGCACCACAGCCAGGGGCCTGACCAGCAGGTCCAGAAAAACGTCGCTGGCCGTGACCGAAGTCTGACTGAACAGCCGGTCGAGGATTCTTCCGGCAATTTCCACTGTCTGTTCCGGAGTCCGGGGAAAACCCCCGTCGTCCAGGCAGGAGACAATAACCTGGGGCTGGTAATCCCTGATCAACGGAATGATTTCTTCCAGCTCCTTTTGCTTGCCAGGCAGGGAATTTAAAAGAGCCCGTCCCCGGTGCACTCTCAGCCCGGCTTCCAGGGCGGCCGGGTTAGTGCTGTCGATGGAAATGGGGATAGCTACCCTGTCCTGGATGAGGGGAATGATCCAGGAAATTATTTCTACTTCCTGTTCCAGCAGGGTGGAGGCATTAAGGTCAAGGTAGGAACAACCGGCTTTTTCCTGCTCCTGGGCCAGGTTAAGAAGATAACCAGCCTCCCGGCTCAGGAAAGCTGCTTCCACCGGCTTCCGGCTGGAATTCAAAAGTTCTCCGATAACAATTATCATCATCCAGTCCTGGACTATAGGCTATTTAATCGGTCAGACTTCAGGCTGATAAGGTGAGATGGCCCTTAGCCTGGCCACAATTTCCGGCATCTCTTTGAGGACAAGGTCCACGTCCTCGTCGCGATTAAACCTGCCCAGAGACATCCTGATGGCCGACCTAGCAATTTCGGGTTTTAAGCCAATGGCCAGAAGTACGTGAGAAGCTTCTTCTGACTCTTCGCTGCAGGCCGAGCCGGTGGAAACGTAAATCTCCTTGGTGGCCAGAGCCAGCAGAATGGCTTCAGCTTCCAGTCCGGGATAGGCAAAATTAACCGTGGTCTTGATTCTTTTTTCCGGATGGCCGTTAAAGATGATGTTGGGTATGGTCTTTTCCAGTCCTGATTTCAATTTTTCGGCCAGTTTTTCCAGCCGCTCTTTGTCTTTCTTCCATCTTTCCTGCAGGATTCGGGCTGCTTCACCGAAGCCGATGATGCCGGCGGTGTTTTCTGTCCCGGCCCTGAGGCCGAATTCCTGATGTCCCCCGTGGATGAAAGGCACGATCGCCGTTCCCTTTCTGATGTACAGAGCACCCACTCCCTTGGGCCCATAAATCTTGTGAGAAGAAACCGTCAGCAGGTCGACCTCCAGCTTCCTGACGTTGACTTCCATCTTGCCGAAGGCCTGAACGGCATCGGTATGAACCGGTACCCCGAAGCGCCGGGCTATTCTGATAATCTCTTCCAGCGGCTGGATGGTGCCGATTTCGTTGTTAGCCAGCATGACCGACACCAGGGCCGTTTTATCGGAGATAACAGATTCAAGGTAGTTGAGGTCGACCAGGCCATAGCGGTCAACCGGAAGATAATGAACAACGTAACCCCTTTTTTCCAGGTAACGGGCGGTTTCCAGGACAGCCGGGTGCTCGATGGCCGAGGTTATGAATTCCCTTTTTTCTGGACGGGCTTCCAGAGCTCCAACGATGGCAAAATTATCTGACTCGGTTCCTGAACCGGTAAAAATTATCTCGCTGCGCTGGGCTCCAAGGGCCCGGGCCACTTGTTCCCGGGCTTCAGTCAACAGGTCCTTGACCTGGCGGCCGATGGGGTAGAGGGAAGAGGGGTTGCCGAAATGCTCCCGGATAAACCAGGACATTTTTTCGGCCACCTGGGGGTCCAGGGGAGTGGTGGCGTTGTTATCGAGATAGACCATTATATTTTCCTACCGCTATTTTACACCTTCCAGAAATTTACGGAAGCTGCTTCTGCTGGCTGATTTTCAAAAACTGTCAGCCGGCGAATTTTTCTTTCAGAATCCTGGCCACTTCCATCCCGGCTCTTTTCTGTCCTTCCTCAGCCGCCGCTCCCAGGTGGGGTGTAGCCGTAACCTTCGGATGGTCAATCAGGCTGAAATCCTCGGGCGGTTCTTTTTCAAAGACATCCAGGGCCGCCGCTTTGACCTTGCCCGAATTAAGAGCCTGAAGCAGGGCTTTCTCGTCCACTACTCCGCCCCGGGCTACGTTAACAATCACCACCCCATCTTTCATCCGGGCAAATTCGGCTTCACCCAGGATCGGCCGCGGGGTCTTGGGAACGTGCAGGGTGATGATATCGGCCTGGCCCAGCAGCTCTTCCAGGCTGACCACTTTAACCGGCAGGTCTGTCGTAATCTGGATTACGTCATAAGCCAGAACGGTCATGCCAAAAGCCAGAGCTCTTTTGGCCACCTCTTTTCCGATTCGTCCGAAACCGATGATGCCCAGGGTCTTGCCGTAAAGTTCGGTCCCGGTAAAGGCTTTCTTTTCCCACTTATGCTGTTTCATGGACAGGTTGGCCGGGCCGTGATGACGGACCGCCCCCAGCATCAAGCCCAGGGTGTGTTCGGCCACCGAGATGGAAGTGGCAGCCGGGGTATTGGCCACCTCAATTCCTTTTTCTTTGGCCGCAGCCACATCGATGTTGTCCAGTCCGATGCCGGCTCTGATTAGCAGTTTCAGGTCTTTCCCGGCCTCGATTACCGGTCTGGTAATCTTGGTGGCGCTGCGCACCACGGCCACTTCGAACCCTGGAATAATCTGGACTAATTCGGATTCCGATAAGCCAGTCTTTACGGTAACCTCAAACCCCGGAACTTTCTTCAGTTCTTCGACCGCCTCTTGATCAAGGTGATCGGCGATTAAAATTCTGGTCATTGCCATCCCTCCCGTAAAATCTTCTGGGCCGCTGCCACTGCGGCTCCAGGCTGGAATTTATCATAGCCCAGGTCGAGGAGCGTCATCTCCAGGGCAGACAGGGCCGTGACGATGTCGAAACCACCCATGTAGCCCAGGTGAGCTATGCGGAAAAATTCTCCCTTGTGTGGGTCCTGGGCGTTGGAAATATAGGCCATGTACTTATTCTGCATGGTCTTGACCAGCTTGTTGCCGTCAACCCCGGCCGGGGTCTTGACCGCAGTCAGAATGTTACCCGGCCTCTTGGCCAGCAATTCCAGCCCGATGGCCTTGACCGCAGCCCTGGTGGCATCGCCCAGGGTCTGATGATGCTGGAGCAGTTTTTCCATTCCCAGGCTCTTGATTATGTCCAGGGCCTTCTTCTGCTGGATGACGAGTGAAACGGCCGGGGTCCAGGGCGTGGTCTGCTTTTCCAGGTTTTTCCGGTACTTCTTGATATCGAAATAGAACTTGGGCAGCTTGGAAGTCTCCACCAGTTTCCAGGCCTTGGGGCTGAAGGCGACGTAGGCCAGGCCCGGAGGAATCATGAATGATTTCTGCGAGCCGCTGACCAGGATATCCACCTTCCAGTCATCCATGTAGCAGGGAGTGGCCCCGACTCCGGAAATGCCGTCTACCACCAGGATGGCCTCGGTAGCTGCTACCACCTCACCAAAGCCCTTGATGTCAAAAATGGCTCCGGTGGAGGTTTCGGACAGGGTGGTAAAAACGGCTTTCACTCCTGGATTATTCTTGATTTCTGCGGCCAGCTGTTCCGGGCTGAAATCTTCACCCCAGGGGATGACGATTTCCCTGGTTTCCAGGCCGTAGGCCCGGCAGATGTTGCCCCATCTTTCGCCGAATTTGCCGGCGTTGATGGTGATGACTTTGTCGCCGGGGGACAGAGTGTTGATGACCGCCGTTTCCATGGCCCCGGTGCCGGAGGCGGCCAGGATGTAAACGTCCTCTTTGGTTCCGAAGACATATTTCAGGCCCTCGGTCACCTCCATGAAAATCTTAGAAAATTCAGGCGTGCGGTGGTGGATGATTGGTTCAGCTGCCACCGACAGCACGGTTTCTGGAACGGGTGTGGGTCCGGGAGACAACAGATAATACTTCTTTATCATATTATTCCTCCTTCTAGAGATAAAATTTTATATGGATATTTATAATTAACCTCAATCATCAAATAAAGTCAACCGTTATAATTCCAGGAGCAACCTGGTTAGAAGGGCTGTTCTCTGCACGAAGGAAGGCAGCAGCAGGTGCTCATGCGCGGCATGCATGCCCTCGCCTTCGGGTCCGAGACCGTCCAGGCAGGGCCGGCCCAGGTGAGAAGCGATAGAAGCGTCGGAGCCACCCCCGCTGCGACCGGGAATCAGCTCCAGGCCCAGAGAGGCCGCCAGCTGCCGGGCTCGCTCGAACAATTCCCGGGAAGCCCGGTGGAATTCCATGGGCGGGGTGAAGCTCTGCAGGCTGGCCTTGACCCGGGCTCCTCGGAGCACCGGCTTCATCTCTCTTAGGTATGACTTGATCTGGTCCAGGTCCTGGGAAGACCAGAATCTCAGGTCGCAGATGGCCCAGGCTTTTTCTGGCACCACGTTGGCTTTTTCCCCTCCGCTGATCAAACCAACATTCAGGGTCATATCCTTGATTTTTAATTTTTTTAAACGCTGGAGCTGGGTCATCAATTCGTCGATAGCGTTGAGGCCCTTGTCCGGGGTGCTGGCGTGGGCAGCCCGGCCGAAGCATTCGATTTTGACCACCACCCGGCCCTTTCTCTGAACCTTGATAGCCCCGCCCGGTAGCCCCGGTTCCAGGCAGAGAACCAGCCCGGCTTTCCTGGCCAGGGCTGCTATCTGACGGTGGCTGTCGTCGTTTCCGGTTTCCTCGGCAGAATTGATGAATAACCAGATTTTCCTGCTGGGTTCAGCGCCCAGGTTGTTGATGGCCACCAGGCTGAAAACAGCCTGGACGATTCCCGCCTTCATATCCAGCGCTCCCGGTCCGAAGACTTTATCTCCGGCCAGGTAAAAGGGCATTTTTTCTATGGTCCCGACAGGCCAGACTGTGTCTATGTGGGTAAGAACTAAAATTGGATCCGCCCCGGTTTTGGTTTTGGCTGCCCCGTATTCAATCAGGTACAGGTCGCCAATTTCTTTCTGGGGAAAGCGCTTGATTTTAACCCCCAGGCCGGCCAGTCGTTGCACCACTTCGGCGCTGCAGCGGTCAACTGCTTTTTTTTCGGAAGTAGGGGACTCCAGCTGCACCAGAGTCTTTAGAAACTTGATCATCTCACCCTGCTGCGACTTGAAATACCTCAGGAAGTCCATTTTCCCTCCTCTCGATCCTGATAATGATTATATCCATGGCTGAAAAAATTTAAAGCAATATAAACCGGCAGCCAGATTGAATACTGCAGCCGCTTTGAGAGCCAGTTTGAAAATGTAGTTACCGGCAGACTTTACCCGCGGTTGATAAAAATGCCGAAATACATTAAATTTTAGCTATGAAGAAAAAGTGGCTGGCTCTGGTCATCGGACTGACCATGCTGCTGGCTGCTATTTCTTCCCGGGCTGAAATCTTCTACCCCTGGAAAAACACCTTCATCGGGGCCCTGGACCCCCGGGCCTGGCCGGGGATGGTGATGGTGGCCAGTCCCGGCTCAGCTTTTGCTTTTGCTCCCCGGGTCTACCGCCAGGACAAGCTGGCCGAGTTCCAGGATTTTTTCTATCTGGTATCGGAAGTGGGGCCCCATTCGCCCGATGGACTCTACGCCTCGATGAAATTTGACCTCCGGCTGCCATTTAAGAAGGGTCGGGAAACTCCGGTTTTCTTAAAGCCCACCCTGGACGAGTACGTGATGCTGGTGGAATGGAGCCGGCGTGATGAACAAACGGTCATCGGACGCTACCGTTTCCCGGTCCTGCTCAACCGGGTGGAGCTCGTTTTTTATTTTCCCTGGGATTTCCAGGGTAGTTATTTTTATCTGCCCGAGTCCGGCTACATTCATGGACAGTCGGCCACCAAAAAAAATGAACATTACCTCTGCTGGCTCAGCCTCAAACCAGAAAAAGTAGAGCCGGTGGGCAGAGAGCTCCACCTGACTTTCAGGATTAGCGGGGAAACTGAACTCCATTTTGCCGCCGGCACGGGTGAGAGCCTGGAAGCCATCAGCAACCGCATTTATCGTTATCGCAGCGGCGGAGCCATCAACGATTTCCTGGCTGAAGAGAAACTGGCCTATGCTAAAAAAAGGCTCCAGGTCAGCGGCCTGTACGCCGGGGCGGCCGAAGCCATCACTAACAACCTGTTCTGGATGTGTTTATACCAGAACGGCCACCATCGCTTTTACACCCCGGCCGGCCGGGGCTGGATTTTCCCCCGGCCTGACGGGCAACCCGACCACTGGACCATCTTCGAGTGGGACTCATTCTTTAATTCTCTGGAGCTGGCGGTCGAGAGCCAGCGCCTGGCCAGTGACGTGGTGAGAGCGGTCCTGCAGACCCAGTTTCCCAACGGAAATATCCCCAACTGGCGGGGAAGGTTTAACGGCACTCCCGACCGCTCCCAGCCGCCGGTTGGTTCCTTCGCCGTTCTCAAACTTTTCCTGAGAAGCGGTGACCTCGAACTTCTTCAGTTTGCCTATCCTTACTTAAAAAAATGGCACCAGTTCTGGACTGAGGTTCAGCCGGACGGGCACCCGCGGCGCGACGGCAATCGCGACGGCCTTCTGGAATGGGGAAGTGACGCCCGGCTGGTAGCCGGTGAGGTGCCTCCCTGGGAAAAAGAAGCCAGCGGGAAGCAGCGGGCGATGTGGGAATCGGGCCAGGATGACCTGCCCAACTGGGATGAAGCCGGGTTCAATGAGAAAACCGGCACCCTGGAGATGAACTGCGTTGACCTGAACAGTCTCTATGCTCTCGATTCTTACTGCCTGGCCCAGCTGGCCGGGTTTCTGGGCCTGGAGGAAGACCGGAAAAAGTACCTGGAAGAATACGAAAAAATCAAGAAGTTGATGAACCTCCATCTCTGGAACGAAAAAGAAGGTTTTTACTTCGACCGCCACTGGGACGGCCGTTTCTCCAAACGAAAGGCCGCTTCTAATTTCTTTCCGCTGGTGGCCAGAATCCCCGACCAGAACCAGGCCCTGAAAATGCTGCGCCACCTGCTGAACCCGGAAGAGTTCTGGGGCGACTTCGTCCTGCCGACCATCTCCCGCGATGACCCGGCCTTTTCCGACCAGCAATACTGGCGCGGCACCATCTGGCCACCGACCAATTACCTCGTTTACCAGGGATTGAAAGCTTACGGCTTCGACCTGGCCGCAGCCGATTTTGCCCGCAAGAGCACCGACCTGTTCCTTCGGATCTGGAAAAATTATCAGCTGTGCCCGGAAAATTTCGACTCGCGAACGGGAGAAGCCGGCGGACAGCGCTACCAGAGCTGGGGTCCGCTCTTCGCCCTGATAGGATTGGAAGAATACCTTGATGTCACGCCCTGGGATGGGTTCAGGTTCGGGCAGTTGAAACCGGAACAGAAAGGAACCTTGAAAAGGATGTCCATCCTGGGCCGACATTATGAAGTGGAAATGTCCGGTTCCAGAATCAGGCTCATAGAAGAGGGAAAGGAACTGTTAAGAACTAATGCTCCAGCCGTCTTCAGGCATTTTCTCTACACTGCCCGGGAAATTGCCTTCGAGGTCAAGAGCCTGAAAAAAAACACGGTCTATGTTAACCTCGGAACCAAGCGTCAAGGACAGATCCTGCTCAACGGAAAGGAAGCGGGAAAATTTGAAGGCAAAAGAGTGGAGGTCCAGGTGCCCGAGGGTGAACAGGGCGTGGTTATAATCATTTCCGAATAAAGGGCCTAACCTCTTAAGCCTTCAGCCTGAACGAGCCATTAGCTTTTGGCCTATTCCTGCAGCAACAGGACGGGGTAACCGGCGCCGGCCAACTTCCGGGCCAGTTCCCTGGCTTCGGCTTCCGAGGCAGCCTTCAGGCGTACCCGGTGGAAGGTTTGCTGACCGTATTGAAAAGCTGAAATATAGACGCCAGGAAAATCTTTTTTCAATTTCTCGTAAAGAGCCCTGGCATTTTCCGGGACGACAAAGGAGCCCACCTGGAGGATATAACCGGACGGCTGACTGCGAGGTGCGGGTTGAGAACCAACCACTTCCAGCCTGACCCGGGCTGTTCCCGGCCCCACCATGTCCAGCATCCGGGCGGCGGCGTAGGACAGGTCAATAATCCGACCCTTGACGAACGGGCCGCGGTCGTTAATCCTGACCGTCACCTGGCGTCCATTATCCAGGTTGGTCACCAGAACTATGGTGCCGAAAGGCAGAGCGGGGTGGGCTGCGGTCAGGTCATTCTGGTCAAAAATCTCCCGGCTGGAAGTAGGGCGCCCGTGAAATTCAGGCCCGTACCAGGAAGCCAGGCCGGTTTCCACATAACTGGACGAATCAGGGCTGATTACGGGCCTGGATGGGCGGCAGGCATTGAGAAGCGCGAGCAGAGTCATCAGCAAAATAAGCGGCAGCTTTTTCATCGGTTTTATTTTGCCAGCATCAGCCCGGAAATTCAAATTGATTGACAACCCGGCCGAAATCAATAGACAATTAGAAAAGTTGATGAAAAAATATAAAAGCAAGCAGGAGAGGCGAATGAAGAAAATCGAACCCAGGAAGCTGGAACTACCGGAATCTCCCTACCGGGACCTGGAATTTCTGGAATCGCTTGAAGGCCGGACGCTGAGAATCCTCAGTGAATACGTCTGGCCCATGGCCAGGTTGGAAAAGCTCAAGGTGGAAAGCACCATTCTCTTTCTGGGCTCGGCCAAAGCCAGCCCGGCCAGTTCTAATTCCATCCTTAATAAATATTACTGGGAAGCGGAAGAGCTGGCATTTAGAATAACCAAGTGGGGAATGAACCTCAAGCCCAGGGGCAGAAAATACGTGGTCTGTACCGGCGGCGGGCCGGGCATCATGGAAGCGGCCAACAGGGGAGCCACCCGGGCCGGGGGAAAGAGCATCGGCATGAATATTTCACTTCCCCAGCCCCAGCTGCCCAATCCCTACATCACACCGGAATTGAGCTTCACCTTCCACTATTTCTTCATGAGAAAATTCTGGCTGCTTTATAAAGCCAGGGCAGTAATAGCTTTTCCCGGGGGGTTTGGCACCCTGGATGAATTTTTTGAAATCATTACCCTGCTGCAAACCGGAAAGGTTTCCAGAAAAGAAGTGCTGTTGATTCTTTATGGTAAGGATTACTGGGACCGGGTGCTCAACTTCCGGACCCTGGTCGAGTGCGGAGCCATCACCGAAGACGATGTCAGGCTGTTTTCAGTTTTTTCTTCCCCAATCGAAACCTTTAATTTTCTGAAAAAATGCTTGCCGGCTATGGATTAGGAAGCCGGGCTCCGGTCGCCGGCGCTTCGCTGTTCTTTTTTTAAGTAAAGCAGCCAGAAAATCGCCAGGCCGACGATGACCCCGATGATGTCAGCCAGCCAGTCTTTCCAGTCGCACTGCCTCCCGGGAACCAGACTCTGATGGAGTTCGTCCACCGCCCCGATAAAAAACCCGGTCATGGCCGTGAGGTAGGCTCTGAGGAAAGGCTGTTCCGGCAGGTTATAAAAAAAGCCCAGGGCTAGCAGGAAACCAAGGACTACAAACTCCAGCCCATGAGCTCCCTTATCCCAGAACAACATCCCGAACTTCAGCTTCAAGCTATGGCCGGATAGAAAAAATATCAAACCGCAGTAGAGAAGAGCCGGGGTGAAATACAGCCACTTCTTATCAATCTTCATATCTTTCAGGCCTTTCCTTATTAAGTGCTATTTTACCAGCAACCAGAATTAAAACAAGGGCCCGGGGCGGCTGCTTTTCTTGACTATTGAAATGGGGTATGATATCAAACAAGGGAAAAATAATGGAAAAACAAACTACCTACCTCAGCGGTCTGGAGTATCCTGGCAGGTTCATCCTGGCCGGACAGTTCAAGTCCGGGGATGAGGTCTGCCTGGTTTATGGTCTGACCGGTCGCTCTCCGGCCAGTCAGGCCAGGCGCCTGGTTAAGAAAGAAAACGGTATCTGGGTTGAACCCACCGACCCCGAACTCATCCTGAGGGGCAAACCTGAGCTGCTGATTTACCCGGCCATCATGTATTCTTCGGCCGGCATCGTCGTTTCCAACGGCAAGCACACTAATGAAATCATGGGGACCCTGGAGACTGTACGGCCACCGGTCGTGGCCCTGGCCCGAGCCTTGAGAGAATGGAAATACGAGCCGGATGAACCGATTTATACACCCCGTATCAGCCTGGCTTTTGCCGGCGGTTTCAACCTGGCCATGAGCGTCATCAGGCGGGGAGAGTTCGGCTCGGTTATCAGGAATTATTTCGAACTGCCCCTCGTTCCGGGCAAAGGCTGGTTGATTATGACCTACATGGGCATCAATGTCGACCCGCTGCCCTCGTTCTTCGGCGAGCCCATTTCCCTGGAGATGGTGGGCCAGACAGCCGAAGAAGTGGCCCAGGGAGTTTATGCTTCCCTGGCTCCGGCTCCGGGCAAACCCGACTTCAGGGTAGCCGTGGCCAGCCTCAGGACTTCAGCTGATAGCCAGATTCAAGAAATCAAAATTATAAACAGGAATGAAGGATAGAATCATGGACACCAAAGACCAGAGAACCGCCAGGACTCAGTACCAGACGAAAGTCAGCGAGGATTTTCCTCCCTCCCTGACCTTGGGTAACACCAGGTTTATCAAGAAGATTTCCATGCGCTATGGAGAAAATCCCGGCTACCCGGCCGCCTTCTACCAGGAAGAAGGGGCTTCCGGCCCTAACATGGCCACGCTGGAGGTGTTGCAGGAAGGGACCAAAGGCTTGAGCTACATCAACGTCGGCGACATGGACCTCGGCCAGCGCCTGGTTAAGAAGCTGACCGAAGTCTTTCCCGGGAAAGCTGTGGCTGTCATCATCAAGCACGAGATGCCGAGCGGAGTAGCTCTGGCTGAAAGCGGACTGGAAACCTTTCAGAAAGCCTGGCAGACCGACCCCCTGTCCAATTTTGGCAGCGTCGATGTTTTTAATTTCCGGGTGGAAGAAGACCTGGCCCGGTTGCTGGTAGAAAGCCCCAGGAACATCGAAGTGGTCTATGCTCCCGATTACAGCCCCGAAGCCCTGGCCGTCCTGGCCACCAGGAAAGTTCTGCGGGTGGTGCGCATGGGTGCCCCGCTGGACCAGCCCTCGGTGGACAACGGGCTGGAAATAAAGAGAGTGGCTGGCGGCTTGCTGGTGCAACAGCGGTTCAATTCGCGGATTGTTTCGCCTGAATTCATCGATGTCGTATCCCAAAAGAAACCAGACCAAAGCCAGCTCCGGGCCGCCTTGCTCTGCTGGAGCGTGGCCTGCTTTACCAGGTCTAACGCTATTGTTATTGGAACGGAAGATAAAATCCATGGCATCGGCTCCGGTCAGCGCAGCCGGGTCGATGCGGCCGAGGACGCCATCCGTCTTTCCCACCGGGGCTACGGGCCTGTGGGATGCGTCATGGCTTCCGACGCCTTCATGCCCTTCCCGGACGTGGTCGAACTGGCCGCTAAGAACGGGATTACAGGAATCATCTACCCGCTGGGTTCGGTCAAAGACCAGGAAGTCATCGCCAGGGCGGATGAACTGGGCCTGGTGATGATGGTCACCCGGAAACCCGGGGAGGTGGATTGCGAAAGATGCTTCCTGCATCGCTAATCGAACTAAAAGGAAACCTGTTCTGATTGCCTCCGTGAACCGGCCCCGAAAAAAGAAAACAGAATTTATTTATGTCATCCAGAAACATCTGGCTTCCCATCTGCACTATGACCTGCGGCTAGAAGAAGATGGTGTTCTGAAAAGCTGGGCTTTACCCAAGGAGCCCCCCGAGACCCCCGGGCCAAAAAGGCTGGCCGTGGAGGTAGAAGACCATCCCCTGGGCTACGAGAATTTTGAGGGAACGATTGCCGAGGGTGAATACGGAGCGGGGAAGGTTGAAATCTGGGATAAAGGGACCTATCAGCTTCTTACGGCTAGCGACAACCTTAAAGAGGTATTGATCAAAGGTCAAAAGTTGCATGGCGTTTATACCCTGGTCCGGATTAGAAACCGGGAGAAGGGTCAGAAAAATCTCTGGTTATTTTTCAAAAACAAGAATCAGGAAAAAGCCGGGTAACACATGAAAACGATAAGCAAAAGAGGAAGCGAAATAGGCCTGAAAAAAAACTGGTGGCTGGTGTTTATCCTGGGTTTGATTCTTATTTCCGGCTGCCGACAGACCGCCCCCCCGCCATCAGCGGGGACTGCCGCCCTGGAGCTGGCAAATTCCTTTGAAATTATCAAGAACCTGGGACTGCAGCAGGAAAAGGCTTATGACTTCCTTCAGGCCATAACTGCGGTCGGCGGGCGCCTGACGGGCAGTCCGGAGGCGGCCCGGGCGGTAGAAATTGCCGCCGGGTTGATGACCGCTCTCGGTCTGGACCGGGTAGAAACAGAGCCGGTGGAAGTCAGGCGCTGGGTCCGGGGTGAAAAAGAACAAGCCCTGGTTAAAAGCAAGAAATTCGGGACCCAGAGCCTGAATATCTGCGCTCTGGGCAACAGCCTGGGAACCCCAGCTGACGGCTTGGAAGCCACGGTGGTAGAAATCAGCAGCCTGGAAGAACTGGCTGCCAGGAAGGACCGAATTGCCGGCCGGGTTGTTTTTTTCAATACTCCCATGGACAGGACGACAATTGAGCCGTTTGCTGCCTACAGCCGGGCCGCCCAGTTTCGGGTTCATGGGGCAAGCGAAGCTGCTAAGTATGGGGCGGTAGCAGTTGTGGTCAGGTCCAGCACCTTCCGGCAGGATGATAACCCCCACACCGGTCTCATGGAATACGACCCAAAGTGGCCGGCCATACCGGCTGCAGCCGTCAGCACGGTCGGGGCTGAAAAACTGCACCGCTGGCTGCAGCAGGACCCTGAGCTCAGGCTCTGGGTCAAGATGAATTGCCGGCAGGAAAAACCAGTCTGGTCGGCCAACGTCATCGGACAGCTTACCGGCACGGAGAAACCGGAGGAAATCATCCTGGTGAGTGGGCATCTTGATAGCTGGGACCTCAGTCCCGGAGCTCATGACGACGCCGCCGGCTGTGCCGTGGCCCTGGAAGTTTTACGGTTGATAAAAGAAGCCGGGCTAAAACCGAAAAGAACCATCCGGGCAGTACTGTTCATGGATGAGGAATTCGGGGGAAGCGGTGGCCGGGCCTATGCCGCCTCCGGGCCCAGGCAAGGGGAAAAACACCTGCTGGCCATTGAACAGGACCGGGGCGGCTTCGCCCCCCTGGGTCTGGCTTTCAGCCGGGATGACCTGGCCGTAAAACTCCAACCTGTTGAAGATTATTTACGACCGCTGGGGGTAAACTGGATAAGAACTGGGGGCGGGGGAGTGGATGTCGCTCCTTTAAGAGAACAGGGGACAGCTCTCGGGGCCCTCGTTCCTGAAGCCCAGCGTTATTTTGATTATCACCACTGCGCCCTTGATGTTCC
>DMVN01000211.1 GCA_003476685.1 Acidobacteriota bacterium
TGCACTATGATTTCCATGGTCCGGTCATCCCTCCTTTCTGATTTCGGGCAGGGTGGCGGCGGCCACCGCCTGTCCCACCCGGCGGCTTTTTTCATCGGTCAGGTGGATTTCTATTTTTTCCCGGAGTTCCGGAAATTCCAGGGCCAGCACCCGCTCCGCTTCCTGCCTGATTAAATCACCCCCGGGGCCTGAGGTTACCCGCCCCAGGATCATCAAAGTCTGGTAGTCATAGAAGAGGGAATAAAGCTGGGCCGTATACCCCAGGTAAATTCCGATATCCTGAAAAATGTTGATGGCCCGGTCATCACCTTTTTCGGCCAGGGCCTGGATTCTCTTCAGCCTTTCTGGCAACCGTTCTTCTACGGCGAACTGGAAACCGGCAGCCAGGGCCAGCTTGTTCACCGCCTGCTGCGAAAAGTACATAGCGCCGACGCCACGGTCTCCGGACCATTCATCAACGGCTGCCTCCGGGTTGAGGTCGACCGGGGCAAAGGCCAGTTCATCCAGCCACCCGGGCAGATGACCCTGCCGGTTCAGGTAACCGCCGGCCTCGCTCGAGCCCATGGCCAGGCCCAGGACCGCCGTCCGGTTCAGGCTGAGATAACCTGCCAGGGCGGTGACTTCTCCGTCATTGATAACTTCAAAGGGCACGCCCCATTCTTTCTGCAGCTCCAGGAAGAGATTCTTAACCCGTTTTTCGAACAGCTCCCTGGGTACAGCCCGAAAAAGTGAAGCAATCCTGACCTGGTTGTTGATGTAAATCCCGGCGGCGCTGCCCCCGATAGCCTGAACCCGGGGCAGATGGGAAGCGGCCAGTTTCAGTCCCTGTTGCAGGTGGCGATAATGATATTCCGGGTCGGGCTGTTCCTGCGGGCTCCAGGGAATTTCCTGGCTGAAGACCACCTGGCCTTCCTGAACGGCGGCCACTTTGAAATCGCTGGCCCCCAGGTCAAATCCCAGGCGACCGCCTTCAAAGTGCCCGCCCAGCACCAGGGGACTGTCAACTTCTTCAGGAAAAGAGCGGCCGCGCACCGCAGTAACTTGAAAAGGCTGTTCATAGACGGTACTCATCAAGTTGACATCGAATTTTCTCTCTCCCTCACTGGAGTAAAGCTCCTTGAGCCTGGAATACAGAATCTCTGGACCCTGGAAGTAAATCTTCCAGCCGCCTTTCTGCCACAGCAAGAATTTAACCAGCCTTTCCATGTAAACCTGGGTCAGCGGCAGCGTCTCCTCGGACAGGGGCAGAATTTTATCACGCCAGGTGGAGACGAGCTGGTTTTCCCTTTCCAGGGCCAGCCGGATTTCTTCCTGGCTGTTTCTGGCCTGTTCCCGGTACCAGGCCATGAATTTTCCGAGCGGCAGAAATTGGGGGTCATAGCGGGGCCTGATCCGGGGACTAATTTCTTTTTCGATGGACTGGAAGATGTGATGGCTCATTTCTGGCACCTCACAAAAAAAATTATAACAGGATTCCCGGCCGATGACGAATTAAATCTGCTATCGGGAGTGATAAAGCGAAGGAGATGCGTCTGGAGTTATCATTTGGTCAGAAAAACCAGATAAAAATATAGAAAATTTTTATTTAAGTTTTTATCCGGGACCGATGATTTTAATCGTAACCGGATTGACAGGAGAAGCTCCTTAAAATAGCATAGGGATATTATTGCCAGATGAAGAACTGGTCAGGAAAATGAGACAAAAGAAACGATTGGCTTTTCCCGCTCTGTTAATCCTGGTCCTCGGGCTTTTCCTGCTGGCTGTGGCCTCGCCGCCAGCCCAGAAGAAAACGGTCCGGTCGCCAAGGCCGGGAGAAGAAGGTCGCGGTCCCTGGTGGATGAAGGCCACGGCCCTGACGCCCGAAGGCCGCCTGCCCAGCTTGAAATCCAGAAAATGGTGGAAAAAGACTCTGGAAATGAAACCAGGGGAGAGCCTGATGCTGGACGAGGGTGGCGAAGCCCGGGAACGGATGGCGGTCAGGCTGGAAAGTTATGCCCTGGAGGATGGCCGGACGGTTGAGGTTATGGTCTGGGTCATTGACGACGATGGCAATGACAGTCTCAAGGCCGGTGGTGACTTTCATGACGATTGTTATCTTTATGACCTGAACCGGGATGGCCAGGTTGACCTGATGGTGGATTATGCCGATGAGAACGAGGATGGCCAGGCTGATTTTATGGAGGTCCGCTATTTCGAAAGGGGATACCTGGTCCGGGGCTGGTTCGGCTACGATTTTGAAAATATTGGTGAATTGCTGAAATTCAAAAACCCCCTGGAACTGATGGTTGAAAATTTTAGCCAGAACCTGAACGGCCAGAAACTTTATTTTAAGAATGTCTATGACCGGGCCAGCCGGAGCTGGCTGCCGGCCGAAGTTTGCCCCCTGGCCAGTTTTGACTTTAACGGAGACGGGTTGAGCGACCTGGTGGTCCGTTTCAACCTGGACCCGGAGTTAGCCGAGCCGGTGATTGGCAGCCTGGAAATCAGTTACGATGTCGACCGCAGCAATAATCAGGACCATCCCTTTCACTATGACCTGGGCCTGGTACTGGTCGGCCAGCAACCATATGGTAAAGATGAATGCCGGATTTACTCCAGCAAGAGACGACCGCCCCAGGAAGTCTGTTCCATTCCTTACGACAAAATTCCCGGCTGGCTCAGGGACATAGAAGTCACGGCCGCTGGATTTTCCTGGAAGGAATATCGCGATGAGACTCTGGAAAAAATCAAGGGCTGGCAGGAGCTGGAAGGGCAGGGGATAGGCTGGTCCTGGGAAAGGAAAAGACTGCCGCTGGCCTCAGCCAGCCGTCAGAAGTGGAATGTTCGCCGGGAGGTGGCTTCCAGGTCTGCCGCCCAGGTGGAGTTCTATTACAGCCCGGTTGACCAAAAAATCCATCTTCTGGGGGCCGAAGAAGGCTGGCTGCCGGTCGGTTACCTGGCCGGCCTGCCCCGGGTGGGGGAAATCCGTTATTTTGATACCGACGGCAACGGCTATTTTGACCGCCGGGAAATCTACCTGGCTGCCAGCACCAGGCCGGTTCTGGTTCTGCCGCTGACTGAAAAAGGGAATATTAAACTGCCCTTTGATTTGAACCGGATTTCAGAATTTTATCTGACTGAAGTTCTGCCAGCTGCCCTGGCCAGGAGTGAAGCCTTGCTCCGGGCAATGGGAAAGATCCAGACTTATGACCCGCCGCCCGGTTTTTCAGAGGCCTGGAACCGGGCCGGGCCGAGCGAGAAACGTTATCTCCAGGATTTTAAGAGCCTGCTGGCCTTCATCAACCTGCGCGATCACCTCCTGACGGTAGTCAACCAAACCCTGTTTCAGGAATTATCGCGGGACAGTCAGGGACGCCCGCTGGGCGACCTGCATCCCCGGTTATTCCGGGATCCAAAGCAGGTAGGCCAGGGCCTCCCCTCGGACCAGGCCTGGAAACTGGCCAGGTTGTTAACCGAACTGGAACAGGCCTACGGACTCGGCCAGGTGGAACGGTTCGAACAACTTATTGATCAGATCAAAGAGCTGGGCTGGTAAGAATTCCTGGCTCGGCTGATTATTTTTTTTCTTTGAGGATGGCAGCCACTTCTTCCACCAGCTGGCGCGAGCCGAGATAAAGAGCCGTCCTCTGGTGGATGTGTTCTGGCTTGATTTCAAGAATAGACCGACCGTCTTCGTCAACCGCCAGGCCACCGGCTTCCCGGCACATAAAACTGACCACGGCCGCTTCATACATCAACCGCAGTTTCCCCTGCGGGTAGTTTTTTCTGGGGTCAGGATGATTGACGATGGCCGGGTAAAGGAAAAGCCCACCGTTGCTCAGGATGCGGTGGAAATCTCCGGCCAGGGCTCCAAGGTAACGGAACTGGTATTTCTTCTCGTTCCGGTCCAGCCAGTCCCTGATTCCCCGGGCAAAGTAATCGCGGTGAGCCGAGTTGAAGGACAGCTCCCAGGTCCTGGGGTCGGAGGGCAGTTCCATACTGGTCGGTTTAACATAGTTCATGGTCTCGTCAATGTGAAAGCGCCAGCAGCCGGCTTCCCGGAGGGCAATGGTGAAGGTTCCGGTCGGTATAACGAACATCCCGGCGGCGATGTAGTCCTGACCGGCCCGCAGATGACCGTCTTCCGGGCCCTCCAGGTTTCTTTTGGCTACCCCGAACAGAAAGCCAACCCGCAGGTTGTGGGGAATATTGGAGGAGCCATCCAGCGGGTCGTAATAAACGAAGTAACGCCCGGCCGCATTCATGGGAATGATTTCATCTTCTTCTTCGCTGACGGCGTAAATCACCCGGCCTGAACGGGCCAGGTAATGCTTGACCACCTCGTTGGCGATCTGGTCCAGCTTCATGACCTTTTCCCCCTGAATGTTGACCAGGCCGCTCAATCCCAGGTTGCCTCTCAGGGCCCCGGTCAGGTAATAGTGCTGAATTCTTTTAGCCGCGTTCAGGATGGAATTCATCAGGATCAGAAAGTGGTAGGTCCGGCCGTGTCTTTCCTGATGTTCCAGCAGAAAATCCATGAAAGTAATTTCAAAATTTAACATTCGCCACCTCTTGGTTTTCGGTCAGGCTCTTTAACTATCACAGGGGCAGGAAAAATTCAACCGGAAAATAGCCACTGACCCAAACCGTGGGGACAATCAACGGGCGGCTCAGGTGGAATGGATCGGTTTGAAACCCTTGCCCAGGACTTCATAGGTATCGTTGATGATGACAAAAGCCTGGGGGTCAGTTTTCTTGATGAAAGATTTGAGCTCAGCCAGCTGCTTGCGATGGATGACGGTGATGATAATCTCGCCCTCGCGATTCAAGAAAAGGGAACGGGACTTGAGGGCACTGCCGCTGCGGTCGAGCCGGTTGATGATGAAATCAGCAATACGCTCGGTCTGGCTGGAAGTGATGATGACCAGCTTGGAAAAGCTCCAGCCTTCCAGGACCAGGTCAATCACCTTGGAAGAGATGAACAGGACTATGTAACCATAAAGGGGAGCTTCCAGATTTTGGAAAACCAGCCCGGAAGCGGAAATGATGACGAAATCAGTCAGCATGATGCTGATGCCTACGGTCAGTCCGGTATATTTATTTAGAATCAGCCCGATGACATCGGAGCCGCCGGTCGAGGCCTGGCCACGAAAGACCAGTCCCAGACCCAGTCCCAGCAGCAGGCCACCATAGATTGAAGCCAGCAACGGATTTTCGGTACCCCGGGGTAAGCTGATAATTTCGTGAAACAGGTCGATTAGCAGAGAAGAGATCCCCATGCCGGCCAGAGTGGTCAGGACATACTTCCGTCCCAGGAAGCGGTAGCTCAGGAGCAGGACCGGGACGTTGAGTCCGATGATGAGCAGACCGACCGGAAGCTTAAACAGGTAATTGAGGATGATGGAGATGCCGGAGACTCCTCCGGGGACCAGATGGAAAGGAATCAGGAAAAGAGAATAGCCCAGGGCCATGATGGCCGAACCGACCAGGACGTACAGCATATTTTGGGCCATCTTTTTAATAACTTCCGGCTGAGACAGAGTAACTGGTTTCATTTTTGCCCTCGATATGAAAATTTTTGATTTTCTAACACAACTGCTGCTGGATGTCAACGAGACGGCAGTTGGTCGGTGCCGCTATTAACCGGGCCAAATTAAAAAGGCAGTTGATTTTTTTTCGAGTTATGCTATTATCATATCGGACTCTGTTGTGCTGGCTGGGCAGAGTCAAAGGATACCCTCCTTCAATCATCCCCTTATATGAGATTTTCCCCTAACCCCAACAGCCAGCACCTTATTTACAATCAGCCGGAATTAAGATATTTTTCTATTTCCAGATTTCAGGATTTGAGCTGGAAAAATCGATGCTTGATAACTCCAGTCCCGATAGCCGCCCCCGACTCTGGAGCCGGGATTTTGTCCTGGGCTTGACCGCCTATTTTTTTCTTTTTCTTTCGGTCAGCCTGTTTTTCCTGCTGCCTTTATTTTTGAAACAATTCCAGGCCAGCGGCAGCCAGGTCGGTTTGATCATGGGCATTCACAGCCTGACGGCCATCATGATCAGGCCTTTTTTTGGCCGGTTGATAGACAGGCGCGGCGGCAAGCAAATTTCCCTCTTGGGTCTGGGTCTCCTGATAGTCAGCGTGCCCCTTTTTCATCTTGTCCATGGAGCGGGCGCCTTTCCGGTTCTGCTCCGGGCTCTGACCGGCCTCGGCTGGGGCATCAGCATGACAGCCACCATCGCCATGTGCACCGACCTGGCTCCGGTTCAGAGCATGGCCCGGTCGATTGGCCTGGTCGGAGTAGCCGGGTTGATAGCTAACGCTGTCGGCCCTTCACTGGGAGAGGAAATAATCAGACGTTTCGGCTTTTCCGGGTTGTTCAACAGCAGCCTGATTTTCCTGGTGCTGTCCCTGGTCTTCATTATTCTGACGCGGGAATTGCCGAAGGAAGAGCGGGAACCCAAAAGCTCTTCCTCACTGGCCGGAGTCGTCACCTCCGGGTCGTTATTGATTCTGGTGATAATTGGTTCAATGCCGGTGGTCCATGGTTCGGTCAGGGGAGCCATGATTTATTTCATGCCTTTGCTGGCCAAGGCCCTGAACCTGGGCCGGGTCGGGCCGTTCTTCATCATATTTTCAGTCGCGGCCATCCTGTCCCGTTTCCGGCTGGGCGGCCTGTCTGATAATCTGGGGCGAAAAAAAGTGGTGATGCTTTCGGCCCTGATTATCAGCGTGAATCTCTTTCTCATTTCTCAGATAAGGTCAACTGCCGGTCTGTGGTTGACGGGCTTTATTGGAGGTTTCGGTCAGGGTCTAATCTTTCCGGCCCTCAGCACCTACCTGATAGATTTTCTCGGCCGGGAGAAAAAAGGGCTGGCTATCAGCCTGTATAATTCTCTCTTTGATGTAGGCATGGGCCTGGGGTCCATGCTGTACGGCTGGCTCTCAGAAATGGTTGGGCTCCAGCCAATGTACCTGGTAGCCGGAATTCTGTTGCTTTCTTTTAATATTATTTTTAAGATAAAGGCACCGGACCCCGGGCGGAAGGCCGTCGACCGGGCCGGAGGAGGCTGAACATGGACAACCTGCTTGATCTGATAAAGAGAAGGAGGACTATCCGGCAGTTCCGCCAGGAAGAAATTCCAGAGAACATCCTGCTGGAACTGGTGAACCTGGGGAGACTGGCTCCCTCGGCAGCCAATATGCAGCCGCTGGAATTCCTGGTAGTCCATGAACCTGAGGTTAGAAAAAGAGTTTTTCCCTGGCTACGCTGGGCTGCCTATATCAACCCCGCCGGCAATCCCCAGCCCGGCCAGGAACCGACTGCCTATATTCTGATTCTGGTGAACACGAAAATCAGGCAGAATGGTTACGAATACGATGTGGGAGCGGCGGCGGAGAACATCATTCTCGGTGCTCTTACCCAGGGAATTGGCTGCTGCTGGTTGATTTCGGTTGACCGGGAAAGATTGAAGAATATTCTGGGAATTCCGGACGGGTATAAAATCGATTCGGTCCTGGCCCTGGGCTACCCGGCTGAAAGCCCGGTGGTTGAGGATTTTCAGGATTCGGTTAAATACTGGAAGGACGAAACCGGGGTCCTGCATGTGCCCAAGCGTCGCCTGAGCCAGGTTGTCCACTTAAACCGTTTCGGGAACAGAATCTCAGGCTAAAATCTTCTCAGCGTCCGGCCACGGTCATTTCCGCTACCTTGATGGTTGGTCCACAGACCGGGCTTTCAAACTGGAGATTATTGCCCACGGCTTCAATATTTTTCAGGATCTGTCCCAGATTGCCGGCGATGGTGATTTCTGACACCGGATAAACAACCTGGCCGCCTTCTATCCACAGCCCGGAAGCGCCACGGGAAATATCTCCGGTGACAGAGTTGAGGCCATGTCCAATAACCCGGGTCAGGAGCAGCCCTTTTGAGGTCGAACTGATGATTTCTTCCGGAGTCAACGGCCCTGGTTCCAGGAAGAAGTTGTTGGGCACCACCCCTCGGCCGTTACCGTTGCCGGTGGCTGGCAGGTTGAGTTTGCGGGAAGCATAGGTATTACAAAGATAGTTTTTCAGGATGCCCTTTTCCAGGACCACGGTTCTCTGAGTGGGCAGGCCTTCGGAGTCGAAGGGCCGGGAGCCAAGCCTTCCGGGCAGCAGGCCGTCATCGATGACGGTCACCAGGTCGTTACCGATTTTTTCTCCCAGCTTTCCAGCCAGGAAAGTCGTTTGCTGGTAGACGGCGGTGCCGGAAACACAGGCGAAAAGAAAAGCCAGCAGCCAGGAGGTCATGGTCGGTTCAAAGATAACCGGGACGTTCTGGGTCTTGATTTTTCGCGGGTTCAGCTGACGGACCGTCCGTTCCACAGCAATCCGGGCCACCTCTTCCGGTGTGGCCAGGTCTTTGAAGTGCCGCTTGGAGGAAAACCAGTAATCCTCGACCAGGTGGTCCCCCTGACCGGCCTGGAGTCCGAGGCTGAGGCTGCAATAAGTCTGCAGGTATTCTCCGCTGAAGCCCCCGGAGTTTACCAGAACTGTTTTAAGCTCGTTGGTCACGAAGCTGGCTCCAAAGGAATTGGTAATTCTCTTATCCTTCAGGGCTATTCTTTCGGTGGTCAGGGCCAGCTTGATTTTTTCCTGGGGCTTGAGCCTGGCCACTTCCGGGTCATAAAGTTTCAGGGAATCCTCAGTAATTTTGAATCGGGCCGGGGCCGGGAGTCCGGCAAAATCATCGGGATGGGTCAGACTGGCCCGGTTTATGGCCCGGCGAATCAGCGACTGCAGAGTGGAAAGACTCAGGTCGGAAGAACTGGCCGAAGCCACTC
>DMVN01000192.1 GCA_003476685.1 Acidobacteriota bacterium
CGGTAATCTGAACGCAGGCCTTGGCGTAGGGTGAGTCCGGGTGACCCATCATGTAGGGCAGCACGTACATGGTCTTACCGCGCATGGCCCCCCGGGAAAGGGCAGTCAGCTTCTTCTTGGCCTCATCCGGATGCATCCAGTTATTGTTGGGACCGGTCGTTTCCTTATCGGAGTGGCAGACAAAGGTCAGCTGCTCGGTCCGGGCCACATCGGTCGGATGGCTGCGGTGCAGGTAAGCTTTCGGCCAGAGTTTGTGGTTGAGCTCCAGAAAAATATCATGCTGCTCTATTTTTTCTTCCCGCATTCCCATTTCGATGATACGGCGGGCCTCGCCTTCCGAGCCGTCGCACCAGTAAATGGACTTGGGCTGAAGCAATTCAGCCTGTTTTTCCACCCACTTTTCAACTTCTGTAGCCATTTTCCTTCCTGCTGAGAATCTTTCAGGAAATTCTCTAATAACACAGGGGACAGCTTTTGTCAAAAGCCTGTACAGGTTCAGGACATTAGTGACCCTTTGGCCCAGGATTTTTAGCACATAAGCTGCTTGGTTTTTCGATTAAATTACCTTAAACCAGGTCTCAGGGCTAAGACAAATTGATGACAGCCGCGATGAAGCACCAGCTCACATAAAAATAGAGAAAGTGAAATCTGTCATAAGCCAACCTCAAGAAAATGGCTCTTCCTTCTTTAACCTGGAGACAGGCAATCTGCTCTCTGGCCTGAGCAACCCCGGTTGAAGATCGGCTGAATATTTACCTTTCCCGAAAAGCCCGAAGGATGGTAAAATTTTACAGGATTTCACAGGACAGGAGGGAAAGATGAAGATAAAACTGATGGCGAGACTGGTCATCACAATCCTGGTCGCCGGCTGGCTGCTGAGTCCACCGCTGGCCGCGGCCGCCCAGGAGACTTCTATCATTAAATTGCCCCAGCCCCAGGTTGAAGGCGGGAAGCCTCTGATGGACTGCCTCAAAGCCCGACAGAGCCAGCGGGAATTCAGCCCGGAAAAGCTTTCACCCCAGTTTCTGTCCAATCTGCTCTGGGCCGCTTACGGCATCAACCGCCCCGATTCCGGCAAAAGGACCGCTCCTTCGGCCGTCAACTGGCAGAACATAGACCTTTACCTGGCCACCGCTGACGGGCTCTTCCTCTACGAGGCCAAGGAGCACGCCCTAGTCCAGGTATTGAAAGAAGATATCAGGGCCCTGACCGGCACCCAGGACTTCGTCAAGGTTGCACCGGTCAACCTGGTCTATGTTGGCGATTACGCCCGCATCCCCCGCGGTACCGACGAAGACAAGAGGTTTTATTCAGGTGCCCATGCAGCCTTCATTGCTCAGAATGTCTACCTGTTCTGCGCTTCAGAAGGGCTGGCCACGGTGGTCCGGGCTTCCATCAACCGGGAAGAGCTGGCCAAAGCCATGAAGCTCCGGCCGGAACAGAAAATCATGCTGGCTCAGACGGTGGGTTACCCCAAAAAGTAAAAACTCATTCCTTGCGGAGCAGCCAGACAGCCATTTCCCAGGCACCGCGGTTGGCCCAGCCGAAGTAAGGAATCAGGAAAAGGTTCTGTTTGCGGATTTCGTTGCCCTTATCATCGACCACCAGCCCGCTGCCGGTAATCACCGCCACCCCACCCAGGAGGTCATTACGGTACCATTGCTGGAAACGGGTGGAATCCGGAATAGCCAGGTTAAGAGCTGTCCCGCCGTTATCCCGGCCTTCAGCGCAGAAGACTATCGGTCCCCTCTCTACAGCCACCCGTCCTTTGTTTTCTGCCACGCCGGGATGGGCTACCACCCTTCTTACCGGCAGCGGAAACAGGATTTCCAGCACGTCTCCTCTTACCCATCTTCTTTTGATTCTCAGGTAGCCGCGGTCAATCTGGACCGGAATGGCCTTACGGTTAAGCCGGACCATGACCTGGCCGGCTTCGCTATCAAGATAGCGATAGAGGTCGGAAGGCACCGGCTGTCCCTGAACCCAGCCCGGAATCCGCAGGCACAGGACAAATTCCCGCACCCGGGCCGGATTTACGCCAATCTTAAGCTGTCCCAGCCAGGGATACTTAGTTTCCTGGATTAATTCCAGCTCGGTTCCCTTGAAGTTGAACCGGGCAGTGGAGCTGACAAAGAGGTTGATGAAGACCTCATCCTCGGAGTGAGCGTAGATATACTGGGGAAAAGTCGCCAGGAATCGGGCGGCATTGGCCGGGCAGCAAGCCACTTCGAACCAGCTGCTGCGCTCATACTTTCCCCGGGAAGCCAGCGGATTCTGGTAGAAAAAGCGGTCGCCCGACAGCCCGACGCCCGACAGCAGGCCGTTGTAGATTACTCTTTCCAGGACATCTACGTAGCGGCCATCGCCTTCAAGCTGGAAAAGCCGCTGGTTCCAGAAAACATTCCCGACAGCGGCACAGGTTTCGGCGTAAGCTTTTTCGTTGGGCAGGTCATAATCGGGTCCGAAGGCCTCATACTCACCGGTTGAACCCAGGCCCCCGGTCAGATACATTTTTTTGCTGACCACGTTCTCCCAGATTGCCTGGCTGGCCCGGGCATATTCCGGGTAACCACCAAGAGCAGCCAGGTCGAGCATACCGCTGTACATGTAGGTGGCCCGGACGGCGTGACCCACGGCCTCGGTCTGTTCCAGCACCGGCTTATGGTTCTGCAGGTATTCCTCAGAATTGTAAATATGGAAGGGCGAGGTGGGTGGATAGACTTCACCGCCGTGGTAATGGCCTCTTTCGTCCAGGAAGAATTTGGCCAGCTTCAGGTAATCTTCGTTCCCGGTAACCCGGTAGAGCTTGGCCAGGCCGATTTCAATTTCCTGGTGACCGGGGAAAGCCCGCAGTTTACCGGGGCCAAAGGTCCGGACCAGCAAGTCGGCGCTCTTGATGGCCACCTCGAGCAGGTTCCTTTCGCCGGTGGCCTGGTAATAGGCGACTGCGGCTTCGTAAAGATGGCCCAGGTTATAAAGCTCGTGGCTGACCCGGAGGTTGGACCACCTTTCTTTCCCCGAGCCCGGAGCTGGATTCTTGGGGTCGATAGTCCTGGTGGTGAAAAGATAACCGTCGGGTTCCTGGGCCCTGGCAATGATGGCGGCCAGGTCATCTATCTGCTGCTTCAGGGCCTGGTCGGGGTGAGTCTTTAAAGTATAGGCTGCGGCCTCTATGGCCTTAAAGACATCCGAATCGTTGTACCTTTTTCCGGTATGCTGTCCCTTTTTCAAGCCGGCAGCTATCCGGAAATTATCAACCCGCCCGGTTTCTTCGTTCATCCGGAAAAGATAGGGAATGGTTACCAGCCGGTTGGTATCCATCCGGGGAGCCCAGAATTCATCAGTCACTTTCACCTGCCAGAAGTTGACCGGCTGGATGGGATAATCTTTAGCCGCTTTTTCTGGGGGAGCGGGCGGCTGTCCGCAGGCTGTCAGAATGAATACCAGGGTCGCTAGCCAGGCGATGGTTGTCTTTTTCATTTTTTCTTCTCCTGCCGGATTTTAACACATCCGGTTTGATAAAATCAGCCCGCCGAACCTGATCCGGAGAGGCCCGGCTTCAAATCCTACTAAATTAGTAGGATTTTTATTCCAGCAGGTAAATGGTGACACTCAGGGGAGGCAACCACAGGGCTTCTGGGTTAAATTTTTCCTTAACCTCTATGATTTCCACTTCCGGCTTTTTCCCGGGAACGTTACAGGCTTTCTCGTGGGCCCCGGTCAGCCTCAGAATCTTCTTAACCCCTTTGATTTTTAGACCATTTATCTTCAGTGAAAGCTGTTGCTTCTCGGCAGTCGGGTTAACCACAGCCAGGGTCAGGGTCTTCCCGTCTTCCTTCCAGGCGGCCATCAGGTCCAGGGGTTCGGGCCGGCCGGCAATTTTTACCGGCACCGTGCCGAATTCATTGCGGTAAAGCTTCAGCACCAGGCCGGTGGTGTCGAAAACGGCCTCAGTCTTGGAGGTCTTGATGGCCCCGATAACATTTACCGTCTGGGCATAGTTGGCCATGTAGATGAGGTCGGCCTGGCGGTAGTATTCGTGTAGACCGGCAGCCACACCCAGGGCATCTTTCAGGAAATACTGGGTGCCCAGTTCACCATAAACATAGGGCCCGTACCAGTAATTCCACTCATCCAGGGCAATCCTGATATCCCTGCCCTTCAACTGGGGAATTGTCTTCCGGTACTGGCGATGGGCTTCGGCAATTCTTCTGATAGCCCGGGACACCTGGTAAACATGGCTCAGAAGGCCGGGACGCTCGCCCACGTAAAAATGCTCGCTGATAAAGTCCATGTGGTCGGCGCAGGCCGTTAGCATGCCCTGGCTCCAGTCGCCCACCGCCCCCACGGCAATAATTTTAATACCCGGGTCTTTCGCTTTCATGGCTTCAGCCAGACGATTATGTTTTTTTACATAATCTTTAAGCGGCATGTGACCTAACTGCCAGTCACCGTACATCTCGTTCCCCACCGACCAGAAACGACAACCGAAGGGCTCGGGCTGACCGTTCTGGGCCCGGAGCCGGCCCATCTGTGTTTCGAGAGAGCCGTTGACATATTCCACTTCGTCGGCAGCCAGGGTTTCATTGCCCTGACCGCTGTTTACGGCGATGTAAGGTTCGGCCCCCACCAGCCGGCAGAAAGCCATGAATTCATGGAGGCCGACGTCGTTCAGCTCGATTCCCTGCCAGGCCGGGTTCTTACGGGGTGGCCGGCGGTCGGGGTCGCCTATTCCATCCCTCCAGTCATAGCCCGAGACAAAATTGCCCCCGGGCCAGCGGTAGACCGGGGAATTCAGCTCCCGCAGCAACTTAATCACCTCGGGCCGGAAGCCTTCCAGGTTATCGGCCGGCATCAGGGAAACGGCCGCCACCCGGAAAGACTCCTCTCCCCGGCTGACAATTTCCAGCCGGCCGTTCTCCGTGGTCTCACCGGCCGTAAATTCAAAATGGTATTTATGATAGTCTGAACTGACCTCGTTTATCCGGAAGATTTCCCGTCCATTCTCCCCCTCTCCCCATACCAGTCTGACTTCCAGCGGGGGCACCCCGGGGTCTCCGGCTACAACCAGGCGCCCCTTATACTTTCTGCCTTTCTGGAGAGCCAGGTTTTCCTGATAAAGGCCGGCTTCGCTACCGTCGCCCTTAAGGCGGATTTCAGGCACCGGCACCCCGGCATACACCAGTAGCGGATTCATGTCGACGGCGTGGGGTTCGCCCCTTACTTTCCAGGGAGAATCGGCCGAACCGATAGCATAATAGAATTTCCTGTCTTCCAGCATCTCGGCCCAGATTCCCTGGTAGATGCAATGTCCCAGGTGTTCGATAAACTGGCCGTAAATATAAGGCGAAACCGGCGCCAATTTCTTAGCCGGGTACACGGTGGCCCGGGGCTGGAGCTTCCGGGCTGATAATAATTCCAGGCTCAAGTCATCAAACCAGGCCTGTCCGCTCACCCGGCCCCAGCCGCCGAACAGGCAGTTTATTTGCAGGACATCATCCAGCTCGGTCTCAATTATCATTTCCACCCTGGTCCAGTCATTGGTTCCGGTGAGAGCCCGGGTCTGGAATTTTTCCAGGCCATGAACGTTTATCAGAACTCCTTTGCCACCCCGGGAGACAACACCTTCAGTCTTAATCCAGCCACTCAACCTGTACCGGGCAAAAGGCAGAACCGGCACCTGGGCCGACCAGGAAGCATCGGCTCCACTCTGCGAGCTTATTTTCAGGCTGAAAGAACCTGTCCTGGCTATTTTATCAACCTCAAACCGGGCTTCCCGCTGGTAAGTAACCGGCCTCCAGCCCAGCGCTTTCCCGTCTTTGACTTCTTCAAAAGAAGGATTGGGCAACAATTGTTGACCCTGGTCAGCCGCCAGCTGCAGCCAGAAGGGCATAAGGAGTAGAACCAGGACAAGGGCCAGGAGGCTAAACCCGCGTAGCTGGCGTAGAGGAAACACCCGTCCCGAAAAAAACCCGAAAAACTTTCTCGAACCCGGCGTCTCTCTCATCCTTTTGCCCTTTCCAGAAAAAGGCCAGAATTCCGGAGTTCGAGATACCCTCTCTGACCTTTTGACAATATCGCTCTTTCTCATTTTTCCTTCTCCATGATTATTTTGCTTTATCTAATTCATTGTATCCTGGCCAGATGCAATTTCATATGTTAACCATTGCCGGCGACAGTCAGCGCTCCAGGTAGCTTATCTCTTCGCCTTTGACAGCAGCTACTGCCTCTTTTTCTTAAATTTACTCCTTGCAGTTTTCTGGTCGGCAGCCAGATAACCACTTCTTGAAAGCCCGGAAGGCGCGGCCGATGGCAGATTTAATTCAGACTCTCTTTGGGTACCACCGGTCTCCTTTCCTGGCTATCGGCCTTATTCCTCATAAAGCGTTGACAAAACTACTCCACGGTTAACCAGGCTCTGGGCTCAAAGCCGCTTCCTGGCAACCCGGCAGCGGCTAATTTCCCGACCAAAGACCTCTTCCGCCCGCCCGGAAATCTTCCCGCGACTTATAGCTTTGAACCGGCTAATTTACTTCACCCGCCATTCCTGGATGCCGGCTGAGAATTTTTCCTGGCACTGGAGCTCTATCTTTAATCCGGTCGTAACCACCGGTGAAAACCTGACCTTGTTATACTTATCTTTTTCCACTCCGTAGGGATTCAGGTTATTGACCGGAACCCAGGCCGCTCCCTTTTTATAATAAAGCTTCCAGGAGGCTGGCACCCGGCATTCGCCCAGACCGGTGTCATCAAACCAGTAGACGGCCGCTTCCGCCACCCGGACCGGAGCCGGAAATTCATAGCTGACCCACTCGGTGGTTCCTTTCTTCGGCCACCAGTGCAGGTAACCTACCGAATGGTCAATCGACCTTTCAGGTTCATACTGGTCGTTGATGAACCTGGCGCCCCTAGCCCCTTCGGAAGCCTCAACTTTGGCCCTGGAGGCCAGTGACGGTTCCGGGGTCGGGCGAACCCTGGATTCTTCCCGGGCCAGCCAGACAGCCATTTCACCCCGGCCGCGGTGGGCCCAGGCATAGTAAGGAATCAGGGTTATTTCCTGGTCTGCGGCTACGACTTTCTCTTTTTCCATCCGGTATGCTTTTCCGGCGGCCCTGACCACAACCAGCCCGCCCAGCAGGTCCTCCCGGTACTCAGAAGAGAAAGCTGCTCCGTCCGGAAGAAGCAGGTTGCTGACCCGACCGTTGTTATCCGGCCACTCGGCGCAATAGACCAGCGGCCCTCTCTCCACTGCTACCAGCCCGGCATCGTCTTTTACTTTCTCGTGAGCCAGCACCGGGCGCGGCTCCAGCGGCAGGCTGAGTTCAATGACATCTCCGGGCTTCCATTTCCTGGTAAGCGGCAGGAAACCTTTTTCCAGGTTCAGGGCCACTTCTTCCCCGTTGACCTTGACCACCGGCTTAGTCTCTTTCTTATCCGCATAAAAATACAGGTCGCCTGGAATCGGCTGCCCCAGAGCCCAGCCAGGAATCCGCAGCCTCACCGTGAATTCATCTTCCCGGGCCGGGGTGACTTTTATGCGGATGTCACCGTTCCAGGGGTAGTCGGTTTCCTGCTCCAGGTCCACCCTCAGGTCGCCCAGCTGCACCCGTCCCTGGCTCCTGGCAAAAAGGTTGATGTAAAGCTGGTCGCCAGAAGTGGCGTAGACATATTGCCCCAGCTGGGGAATAAAGCGGACGATGTTGGGCGGGCAACAGGCGCAGCCGAACCAGGGGCTTCTTTCGTGCTGACCGAAGGAAGCCAGAGGATTAGCGTAGAAAAAGAGGTCGCCGCTTAGAGCAATGCCCGAAAGGAAGCCGTTGTAAATGATGCGTTCAAAAACATCCAGGTATTTGGCCTCGCCGTGCAGCCGGAACATCCGGTAATTCCAGAAGGCGTTGGCGATGGAAGCGCAGGTTTCGGCATAAGCCGAACCGTTGGGAAGATGGTAGGCCGGGCCGAAGCCTTCCCAGGCCCCGGTCGAGCCTATGCCGCCGGTCAGGTAGATTTTCCTGAACACCACGTCTTCCCAGAGCTCATCCAGGGCCTGGACCAGCCCCTGGTCCCCGGTCAGAGCCGCCACATCGGCCATACCGGAATACATATAAGCCGCCCTGACGGCATGGCCCACAGCCTCTGTCTGCTCTCGCACCGGCAGGTGGTCCTGGGAATAAAAGCCGTATAATTCATGCCCCTCCTTGTTCCCGCGCTGTTCCAGGAAAAATCTGGCCAGGTCCAGGTATCTTTTCTCCCCGGTCAGGCGGTAGAGTTTTACCAGCCCGATCTCAATTTCCTGGTGCCCGGGCGGCAGCATTACTTTGCCGGGCCCGAAATCCCTCAAAATCAGATCGGCGTTTTTCAGGGCCACGTCAAGCAGGGTCTTTTTTCCGGTCGCCTGGTAGTGGGCCACCGCCGCTTCGTAAAGATGGCCGACATTATAGAGTTCATGGGCATCCTGTTCTCTTTCCCATCTTTTATCGGTCACCCACTCTTCCAGGGGAATTTTCCCGCCCTTGTTCTTGATGGTCCTGGCAGTATAAAGATAACCGTCTTTTTCCTGAGCAGCGGCAATCTTAGCAATCAGACCGTCCAGGTACTTATCAAGTTCGGGGTTGGGCTGAAGCTTTAGCTGGTAAGAAGCACCTTCAATCAATTTATAGATGTCAGAATCATCAAAAGGATAACGGGAACAGAAATCGCCCTCAGCCAGCCCCCCGGCTATCTCAAAGTTCTTTATCCGCCCGGTCTCTTCGCTCTGACGGAAAGAATGAGGAATGGTGACCTGACCGTTGGTCTCAATCCGCTTGCTCCAGAAACCGTCGGAGAAACGGACTTCGGTCAAACTGACCTGACTTACCGGGTAATCCTTTTTCTCACCTGAACAGGACGAGAATAACAAGACCCCCAGCAGCAGGCAGGAAAATATTATAAATCTCGCTCTGGCCAATTTTCTGAACATCCTTACCTCCTTAATTTCTAACATAGTTGAAATTCTCGGGTCTTTTTATATCAGCCATGATAACCGATTTAGCCCCGGCCGTAAAAGGCATAATCAGCCCCGGCGCTCGGGCCTTCAACAATTACTTTTAATTAACCTTCTCCTGCCGGTCAACGGTCGTCAGGACTACCGGCTGCGGCCCGATAGACCAGCTGAGGCGCTTGCGGATTAGAGCCTTCTGTTCCAATTTCTGGCCCGCAACCTCCAGGACCACCAGATAGTACCCGGGCTCCACCCTGGGGCCGGGTCGCCCCTGGCCTTCTTTTCTCATGTCCCAGCCGACCCGGTTCAGGCCGGCTTTACCCTGGGCGCTGAGCTCAGCCAGTAGATTCCTCTCCAGGTCATAGAAGCTGATTTTAACTTTTTCCTTCGCTTCTTCCCGTAGGTAGTAATAGATGACCACCTCGTCAGGTTCATTTGGAGTAAACAGGTGGCTATCGCCAGTGAGGTGGTAATTACCAAAAACAGGATATTGCTTCTGGATGGCTGGCCTCGGGCTGAACAGGTAGGCTTCACCAACCAGGACCTGGGGGTTTAATTCCTGCAATGGCCAGATGTTGGTAATCCAGATTCCCCGTCCGTAAGTTCCGACCACCAGGTCGGCTTCTCGCGGCTGGATGGCCAGGTCAGTTACTTTAACTCCTGGCATGTTATTCTGGAATGGCTGCCAGCTCTGTCCCTGGTCCAGAGAAATGAACAGTCCGTTATCCGTGCCGGCAAACAGCAGGTCAGCATTCCTGAGGTCCTGGATCATCACATTGACCGGGCTGTCGGTAAGACCGGTAGAAATAGGAGTCCAGGTGCGGCCGTAATCAGTGGTCTTGAAGAGATAAGGTTTGAAATCGTCAGTCCGGAAACCGCTCTTGGCTACAAAAGCCGTGCCGGGCTGGTGGGGAGAAGCCAGGACGCGGCTGACCCATAGCTGAGCCGGAGCCTCGGCCTTAGCCAGGGCCGGGGTGCAGTCGGTCCAGCTAA
>DMVN01000164.1 GCA_003476685.1 Acidobacteriota bacterium
GCTATTCCCCATCGGCTGGATAATCCTGAACGCTATTTTCCTTTACGAACTCTGCCTGGACCGGGGAGCCATCCAGGTGCTGCGAGAAAACATGGCCAGCGTGACCTCAGACCGGCGCCTGCAGTTACTTTTGATTGCTTTTTGCTTCGGCGCTTTTTTTGAAAGTGCGGCCGGGTTTGGCACACCGGTGGCTATTACGGCCGCTTTGCTCATTGGGTTAGGTTTCCCGCCGCTCCAGGCTTCCGGGCTGTCGCTGATCGCCAACACTGCCCCGGTGGCTTACGGGGCTCTGGGCACACCCATCGTGGCCCTGGCTGGAGTTACCGGCCTGGACCTGCAGCAGTTAAGCGCCATGGTCGGCCGCCAGCTTCCTTTCTTTTCCATCCTCATTCCCTTCTGGCTGATAGCAGTTTTCTGCGGCTGGCGGAAGATGCTGGAAGTCTGGCCGGCGGCTCTGGTGGCTGGTTTATCCTTTGCCGTTCCTCAGGCCATAATCTCCAATTTCCACGGCCCCTGGCTGGCCGGGGTGGTTTCCTCCCTGGTCTCACTGGCAGCGCTGATAATTCTCCTCAGGTTCTGGAAGCCGAGAAAGGTCTATTCTCCTGAAAGCTTTAGCCCGGCTGAAATGAAAGAGAAAAATCTTAACAACCGAGCCCTTTTCCAGACGGCTGCTCCCTGGCTTATCCTCAGTCTGGTCATTTTTATCTGGGGAATACCGCAGTTTAAGAAGCTGCTGGATACGATTTTTTCGCCGTCCCTGGCCGTGCCGGGGCTTCATCAGCAGGTCTTGAGAATGCCGCCGGTCAGTCCAGCGCCAGCAGCGGAAGCGGCGGTCTTTCGCTTCAATTTTCTGTCGTTTACCGGAACGGGGATTCTGGTGGCCGCGCTTCTTTCTGGCTTTTTGATGCGCTTCAGCCTGAAAAGAATGCTGTTTATTTATGGGAAAACTCTCAAGCGGGTGCGGTTTTCACTGCTGACCGTTTCGGCCATGCTGGCCCTTGGCTATATAACCAGGTATTCAGGGATGGATGCTACCCTGGGGCTGGCGTTTGCCAGGACCGGGGTTCTCTATCCTTTCTTTGGCACCCTGCTGGGCTGGCTGGGGGTAGCCCTGACTGGCTCCGATACTTCCTCCAACGTGCTGTTCGGAAGCCTGCAGAAAATCACCGCCGAACAGCTCGGGCTGAGTCCAGTCCTGATTGCTGCGGCCAATAGTTCGGGGGGAGTGATGGGCAAAATGATTGATGCTCAGAGTATTGTGGTGGCCAGCACTGCCACCCGCTGGTACGGCCATGAAGGCCGGATTTTGCGCTATGTTTTCTGGCACAGCCTGATTCTGGCCGCTCTGGTGGCCCTGCTGGTTTTTCTCCAGGCTTATGTTTATCCTTTTAGCCGGCTGGTGGTCAGGTGAATTGGTTTCAGGTTCAAAATTTTAGTCCAGTCAATTTTAGGCAAAATAAATTCCAGAAGCGAAAGAATCTTACTGGAAAAAAGGCTGGTCCTTCAGAAAGCGATAGAAATTCCAGTATAAGTAATCACAGGGATTCTTGAAGTTAAGGAATTGGGTCTGGTTTTGAGGTGATGGCCTGAGCCCTGGTCTGGTAGATAATGAATCAGCAGGAAGCTGCTGGCAGGAAGCCAGTGATAACTTTTTAAGTTCGGTTGGCCCCGGAGGATTGGCCGTGCAGGAGATAGTTCCAGCCGGAAAGGAATTCGCGGATTTGAACCAGCAACCTCTGGCGCTTAAAAAAGATGACTCCGGCTACCCACAGGATAAAGAATTTACGCCAGAAGCTTGATTCCTGCCAGACGGTTCTGAAACCAAGCAGTATATAAAGGAAATGGAAGGCCTGGTTCACGTAAATAGATTTGCTCAACCAGAAAGCCAGGACATTGAGACCGACAAAGCCAAAAAAGAAAAGCCAGGAATAATGGCCAAGTAGGGTTCCATAAAGTAGAGTAATGATATAAACAGCCCAGTCAACCCAGCCGTCAAGGTCAGCCAGATGCCCGAGGCGGTAGCTTCTGCGGGCAAAGTAACCATCCAGGCAGTCGCTCAGCCAGCAGGCAAAAATTAAGACCATGAATTCATCCAGTACCGCCCGTCCCTGCCAGCAGAGATAGGCAAGGTATAAAGCGATTAGCCCCCTGGCTGAGGTCAGGATATCAGCCACCAGGTAGCCCTTGCGGTAAATCTGCCCGGCCAGCATGGCCCACCCCCTGATATTATGCTAACAAAAAGAAATTATTGGTTCAAATTGAATGGGTAAAGGTAAAGTATTAGTTCTCTTGGCTGGATTTAGGAGCGGGGCCTTGCCGCCAGGGCCAGGCCGACGGCCACTCCGAAAATCAGACCAGCTCCGACCCCGACCGCCAGCCACAGGGCAACATTCCGGGAAACCAGCCCGATGATGGCCCCGGCCAGAGCCCCGGCTGTCAGCCCGACCGCTATTCCCATTCCCAGCCGGCCAGGAGTTTTTTGGCGCTCGGTGTGGTTCATAGGACCCTCCGTTTGCTTTGATATTCTAATTTGTGATTTTATTCTCCGATGATCTTAATCAGCACCCGTTTGCGACGCTGCCCGTCAAACTCCCCGTAAAAAATCTGCTCCCAGGGGCCAAGGTCCAGTTTTCCGTTGGTCACGGCCACCACCACTTCCCGTCCCATGATAGTCCTTTTCAGGTGGGCATCGGCGTTGGTTTCACCGGTCAGGTTGTGGCGGTAAGAACCGGGGGAGTGGGGAGCCAGCTTCTCCAGCCACTGGAAAAAGTCCTGGTGCAGCCCGCTTTCGTCGTCGTTAATGAAGACGCTGGCCGTAATGTGCATGGCATTAACCAGGCACAGACCCTCTCTTATGCCGCTCTGCCGGACAGCTTCCTGCACCCGGTCGGTGATGTTAAGGAATTGCTGCCGCTGTTCGGTTTGAAACCAGAGGTACTCAGTCCAGCTTTTCATCTCCTGTCCCTCAGTATTAACCGGGGTCAGGTCGACCCTTTTTTGGCCTCACCCCACCCCGGATGATTTATTTTCTTTGCTATGACTAACGGCCCAGCAGTTCGTCTACCAGCGGTTTGGCATCGTAAACCTTGAGCAGGGACTCAATGATACCGTCAGCATGAACCATGACCGACCGGCTGATTTTTTCTTCATAAACGAACCTGGTCGGCAGCGACTGGATGTTACCATCAAACAGGGCCCCGACAAATTCACCCTTTCTATTAACCACCGGGGAACCAGAGTTGCCGCCGATGGAATCGATCGTGGCCACGAAATTAATAGGCGTATTCAAGTTGAGAGCTGGTTTTTTCTTGTACCAGATTTCCGGCAGGAACCAGGGAGCCTGGTTGTTCTTTTCTTTGGCCTTGGCATACAGACCAGCGAAGGTGGTCTGGAAAGGAATCTTCTTTCCATTTTCAACGTAACCCTTGACCACACCAAAGCTCAGGCGAAGAGTTCCAGTAGCATCTGGCGGGAAGGCGGTTCCTTTTAGCTTGAAGATGGCTCTGGCTACCAGGGTGCCGTTCTTGGTTTCTACGGCCTGGACTCTTTTTTCATAGCGTTCGCGGACTCCCTGAGATAAGGGCTCGACCATCAGGGCCAGCTTGATCATCGGGTCGTTGCACATGTTTATGGCTTCAGCTCCGCCCTCAGCTAACTTTTTCCTGAATTCCGGGTCTTTCAGTCTGGTGCCGGAAATCAGGGCTTTAGCCGCTTCTTCCGGAGTCTGGCAGCCCAGAATCCATTTTGTTTCCTGGAGGTCGGGCAGCTGTTCTTTCAGCAGCTGGAGAGAATCAGCCAGCTTGACGATTTCAAAGTCGTCATGGATGGTAGCCGGCATCCGTCCGCCAGCCATATCCGGGGCTCCGGCCGGTCTTTCCCTCTGGGCGCTCCTGACCAGCGACCGGGCCAGGTTGAAATAAACCGTGTTGAAAGCATTAGCTCTTTCAAACAGCATATATTCTTTGAAGAAGGAAGCATATTCCTTCTGGGCCTGAGCTATTTCCTCCCAGGCCTGGCCATATTCCTTAGCCAGTTCCGGGTCAGCCGCTACGGCCTTCCGGATGGCCTGTTCTTCGGCCAGCTTCTTGGCCATTAAATTCTTGTCCAGCAGACCGGAATTATAGCCGATGGTGGCTTTGAGGCTGTTTTCGACGCCGAACAGGGTGTTCAGGGCGATTCTTTCCTGTTCTGGCCCTCGTCTGGCATATTCGTGCAGCACCGCCTGCCTTCTCTTCAGGTTGGCAATGGTGAAGGGATAATTGACGTCGCGCAGGAAGAGAAGCTGGTCATAGGTGAGCATCCGGCCGGTGGAACCGGGATTGCCGGAACAGAAAACCAGGTCGCCTTCTTTGAGCGGAGAGGATTTCCATTTAAGGTAATGGGGTGTCTTGAGGGGCTGGTCGTTTTCGTACACCCGGAAAATAGAGATGTCCAGGTCATAGCGGGGGTAGGTAAAATTATCGGGGTCGCCGCCGAAGAAAGCGATATCTTCTTCGGGCGCAAATACCAGCCGGACATCGTTGTAGATTTTGTATTTGTAAAGATGATACATGCTGCCGGAGTAAAGAGAAACCACCTGGCAGCGCAGACCAGATTTATCGCTGGCTTCCTTCTGGATTTCGGCGATGGCTTTCTGTCTGGCGGCCAGTACTTCCTGGGCTGACATTCCTGGTTTTTCTGAGCCCAGGACCAGGTTGGTGACATCTTCAATCTCCTGCAGAACCCAGAGCTGGGTGCCGGGGCATTTCAATTCTTCCTGCCTGGTTCTGGCATAGAAACCGGTTTTAATCAGGTTGCGCTCGGCCGTGGATAAATTCTGGATGGCCCCCCGGCCGACATGGTGGTTGGTCAGCACCAGTCCATCGGGCGAGACAAAGGAAGCCGAGGCTCCACCGAAGCGGACTGAAGCCAGACGAAGATGGTTGAGCCAGTCGTCTGTCACCCGGAAGTTATATTTCTTGGCCAGGTAATCTTTGGGTACCAGGTTGTAAGGCCATAGACCCTCGTCGGCGGCTGCCGGCAGCAGCAGCCAGAGGAAAAGAACCAGCAGCGTTAAGGAAATTTTTAATTGCTTGAGGCGAAATTTATTCATGATGACCTCCTGATTTAAGCATTATGGCAGATTCTTTGAAAAAATTAAAGGCGGCCGGAGACCAGGACCGGCTGCTTCTTAACTGGGAAGAAAAAAAATAAAAAATAATCGGCCAGTCTCTAAAACTTGTCTTCAGAAAAGCATATAATGTACTGTTAATAATTCAGGCACAAGAAAGAAGGCCATGTTCGGACACCGTAAAGATCAGATAGAAGAAAATCCGGTCAGGGGCCGTTACTATACACTCCTGGATATACCGCAAGGCCGTAATTTCCGGATTGTGGAAATCAGCGGCGGTCCGGGACTGCACCGACGGTTGCTGGCTCTCGGCTTCCACCGGGGAGACCTGGTTTCTCTGGACGGGGAAGCCCTGTTAGGCGGGCCGCTTCTGGTCCGTAATTTGACCACCGACACCAGAATTGCCCTCGGGCGGGGAATAGCCCGGAAAATCCTGGTGGAACCGGTTGAGGACGATGAAAGATAGGGTTCCGGTAATAGTCTTTATCGGACAGCCCAATTGTGGTAAGAGCACCCTCTTTAACGCCATCGCCGGCTTCAAGGCTCAGACGGCCAATTTTCCCGGTACCACTGTCTGTCATGCCCACAGCGAAGTGCTGTGGAAAGGACGGCTCTATTCCATCGTTGACCTACCCGGGACTTATTCTCTCACGCCGCAGGAGCCGCAGGAAAAAATTGTCCTGACCCATATTTTCCAGGAAAAGCCGGACCTCATAGTCAACGTCATAGACGCCTCGCTTCTCTGCCGCAGCCTGGAATTAACCGTTGAGTTGCTGGAGCTGGAATATCCCATGGTCGTCGTCCTGAACATGATGGACCTGGCCGAGAAAAAAGGAATGAAAATTGACCCTGCCGCCCTGGAAGAAAAGCTCGGAGTTCCGGTTATCAGGACGGTGGCCACCCGCGGCGAGGGGACAAAGGAATTGATGGATTGCGTGGAGAAGGTTCTGACTGAAGACAGAACTCCTCGTCACCTGCGGTACTCGGGTGAGGTGGAAAGCCGGATAAAGAAACTGACGGAAATCCTGCCGGCCGATTTTCCCATAATTGCCAATCCCCGATTTACCGCCATCCGGGCGGTCGAAGCCGAAACACTGGCCGTCGATAAGTTTTTCATGGAAAACAACCCGGAGTTCAAAACCGGGCTGGACCGGGTGCGTCAGGAAATTTCGGCCCTGCGAGAAGCTCCGGCTTATGAAGTGCTGGCCGCCGAACGCCACCACCTGGCCCTCAAAATTTTTGAGGATTGCTGCCGCATCAGGCATGCCCGGCTGAGCGGTCTGGAAAAACTGGATAATCTGATCATGCACCCGGTGCTGGGGTTGTTCCTGCTGCTGCTAATTTTTGCCGGCATGTTTTATTTAATCTTCAGGGTGGGTAGCCCGCTGGAAGCCTGGTTACTCCAGCCCTGGGAAGCACTGCGGACCGGTCTCCAGGAGCACTATGGCCGGAACCTGCTGGCTGAGCTGCTGGTGGGCCTGGTGCAGGGAATCGGCGGGGGAGTGGCCATTGTTTTTCCCTATTTTATTCCGCTTCTACTGCTGCTGGGCTTTCTCGAAGATATTGGCTATCTGGCCCGGGCCGGCTTTCTGATGGATGCCTTCATGCACCGGCTGGGTCTGCACGGCAAATCGGTGCCACTTTTTATTCTGGGTTTCGGCTGCAACGTCCCGGCAGTCA
>DMVN01000196.1 GCA_003476685.1 Acidobacteriota bacterium
ACCAGGAACAGGTCATGCGCATCGCTACCGACCTGGCCGGCTTTACCATGGCCGAATCAGACGTCCTGCGCAAAGCCATGGGCAAAAAAGTTAAAGAAATCATGAAGGCCCAGCGGGAGCGCTTCGTCCAGGGGGCCAAAAAAAAGGGCATTCATCAGTCGAAGGCCGAAAAGATCTTTGACCAGATCGCCCAGTTTGCCGAATACGGCTTCAACAAGTCGCACAGCGCGGCCTATGCCTACCTGGCCTACCAGACCGCCTACCTTAAAGCCCATTACCCTGTCCATTTTCTGGCCGCCCTGCTGACCTCCGAGGCCGAAAAGGGCGACACCTCCCAGATGGTTAAATACCTCAACGAATGCCGGGAACTGGGCATTAAGGTCTTGCCTCCGGATATCAATTCCAGCCATTACAGCTTCACCGTCGAAGGCCAGAACATCAGGATGGGGCTGTCGGCCATTAAGAATGTCGGCGAGAACACCATCCAGGAACTGATTGCTCTGCGCCAGAAAAAAGGCGGCTTCAAGGATCTCTTTGACCTGTTCGATGAATACGATTCCCGCCTCCTGAATCGCAAGGCCCTGGAAAGCCTGATTAAGGCCGGAGCCCTGGATTCCCTGGGCTGGAAGAGGTCTCAGCTCTTTGAACTCATAGACGTTCTGCTGGAATTCGGGCACCAGAAGCAGAAGGCCCGGGAAGAAAAAACGGTTTCCCTTTTTGGCGAGGAGTACATCCGGCGCCCCGACCTGTCCCCGGAAATCCTGTCGAAGAACGAATGGGATGAAGAGACCCTGCTGGCCTACGAAAAAGAAGTCCTGGGAACTTACCTTTCCAGTCATCCCCTGGCCCGCTACACCCACCGTCTGGCCCAGCTGGTCAGTCACTCGGTGGAAGCCCTGGACCCGGAACAGGATTTCGACCGCGAAGTCCGGTTGTGCGGCATCATCATCTCCGTCAAACTGCTGAAGACCAGGAAAGAAGAACGGATGGCTACCTTTGTCCTGGAAGACCTGACCGGGCAGGTGGACATTACCGTCTTCCCCGAGGCTTACAACAAATTCAACCTTTACCTGAGAGAAGGCCAGCTGGTCTGGTTGAAGGGCCGGATGGCGGCAGATAGTTTTGAAGCCCGGAAGATAATCGTTTCCCAGATTATGCCCCTGGCTGAAGCCCTGGAAAAACTGGCCCGGAAAACCGTTATAAGGGTACCGGTGGATTCTCTGGATGACAGGACCATCACCCGGATGAAAAATATCCTGGAATCTTTCACCGGGGACTGCCCCCTTTACCTGCAGCTGGAAAACAACTCCACCTGCTGCCTAGTCCAGTCAGCCGAGGCTCAGGGTGTCCGGCCTTCGGAAGAATTCCTGGAGAGAATGGAAGAGCTGTTCGGGCCGGGCTCGGTCCTGGTCGAATATTAACCTGCCCTGATTGACAGAAAAAGGCTAAAAAGGTAGATTAAATTACCTGTTTTCAACTGGTTTATAAACCGTGAACCGAGGATTAAAGTGGCATACAATCTGATAGTGGCTGACAGCAGCCCGGCTATCCGCAGGCTCTGTCAGTCTGTTTTTCCCGAGGACAATTTCAGGCTGCACCTGGCCGCAAACCTGGATGAACTGAACCAGCTGCTGGAGACCATCAACCCGGAGGCTCTGATCCTCGGCTCTTCCCTGCTGGAAGGCGTTGACAGCCTGTCTTCTCTCCAGGGCAGGCTGGCCGCCGCCAGCCGCCTGCCGGTTTTCCTGATAGCCGGGACTTTTGAGCCCCTGCCGCGGGATTACTGGCAATGGCTCAAGCCGGAAAAAGTTTTCCTGAAACCCTTTTATTCTGAAAGCCTGGCTGAAGCCGTCAGAGAAGCGGTGGAGAAAAGACGGGTGCCCGATACTCTGCCAGAAGAACTGCCGGAGAGCCCGGCCGCGGCCACCCCGGCCCCGGGCACCCTGGCCAGCCCGGCTCTGATGAGGGAACTGCGACATTTCATTCAACAGGAAGTGCTGGAAGCAGAAAGAGAACTGGAAAAAAGGTTACGGGCCAGCCTCCAGGCTGAAGCCCAGCCGGCCGGGAAGACCCGGGAACCCGGCGGCAGCCCGGACGGCGATAAATGAACCCAGGAAAAGGTTAAACCATGAGACAAAAGAAACTGCTGGAGAAAGCCTACGACCCCAAACCGGTGGAAGCCAGATGGTCCAAGTTCTGGCTGGAGGAAAAACTTTTTGTGGCTGATGTCCACTCCCACCGGCCTAAATTTTCCATGGTTCTGCCACCGCCTAATGTCACCGGCGTCCTGCACATGGGGCACGCCCTCTGCTTCACCCTGCCCGATATCATCGTCCGCTGGAAGAAAATGCAGGGCTACAATACCATGTGGCTTCCGGGAACCGACCACGCCTCTATCGCCGTGCACAATGTAATCGAGCAGAGCCTGGCCGAGAAAGGCCTCAGCCGGGAAAAAATTGGGCGAGAAGAATTCCTGAAGGTGGCCTGGGAATGGAAGAAAAAGTACGGCGGGGTGATTATCGAGCAGCTGAAAAGGCTGGGTTGCTCCCTGGACTGGTCCCGGGAAAGGTTCACCATGGACGAGGGCTTCTCCCGGGCAGTCAAGTACGTGTTCGTTTCCCTTTACCGAGAAGGATTGATTTACCGTGATTATTACCTGGTCAACCGCTGCCCCCGTTGCCAGACCGTTCTGTCAGATATCGAGATAGAGCACAAAGAACTTCAGGGTAAACTCTGGTATATCAAGTACCCGCTGCCGGGTAGCGACGTGGGAATCGTGGTGGCCACCACCAGGCCGGAAACCATGCTGGGTGATACGGCCGTGGCGGTCCACCCCGATGACGAGCGCTACCGGAAATACCACGGGCAACAGGTCCTCCTGCCCCTGCAGAACCGGCTGATCCCGGTCATCACCGACGAGCGGGTGGAGAAAGACTTCGGTACCGGGGCGGTCAAGGTAACCCCGGCTCATGACCCGGTTGACTTTGAGCTGGGCAAGAAGCACAACCTGGAACAGGTTATCGTCATTGACGGCAGCGGTAAGATGACTGAAGCCGCCGGCCGGGAGTTCCAGGGACTGGACCGGTTTGCCTGCCGCCAGAAGGTGGTGGAAAAGCTCCGGGAGCAGGGCCTTCTGGTCAAGACTGAGGACTATACCCATGCCGTCGGCCATTGCTACCGCTGCAAAACAGTTATCGAGCCCCATCTTTCCTGGCAATGGTTCGTCAGGATCGAACCGCTGGCCCGGGAAGCCATCAAAGTGGTGGAAGAAAAAAAGATAGTCTTCATACCGGAAAACTGGACCAGGACCTACTTTGAGTGGATGTACAAGATTCATGACTGGTGCATTTCGCGACAGTTGTGGTGGGGTCATCGCATCCCGGCCTATTACTGCCAGAACTGCCAGCACCTGATGGTAGAGATGGAAGAACCTGCGGCCTGCGAAAAATGCGGTGGCCCGGTTCGCCAGGATGAAGATGTCCTTGACACCTGGTTTTCTTCTGCCCTCTGGCCCTTTGCCACCATGGGCTGGCCGGAGCAGACCGAGGACCTCAAGGTTTTTTACCCCACTGACCTTATGGCCACCGGCTTCGACATCATCTTTTTCTGGGTGGCCAGGATGATCATGATGGGCCTGAAGTTCATGAAGGACATCCCATTCCGTGAAGTCTTCATCAACGGCCTGGTCCGGGACATGAAACGGCGGAAAATGAGCAAGTCCGAGGGCAACATCATCGACCCGCTGGAAATGATAGAAAAATACGGCACCGACGCCCTGCGTTTTACCCTGTCCTCGCTGGCTGTGCCCGGAATGGACATCGCCCTGTCGGAAGACCGGATGGCCGGTTACCGGGCTTTCGCCAATAAAATCTGGAACGCCTCTCGCTTCGTCCTGATGAACCTGGCAGAAGAAGCTGTAACGGTCGAGCCGGAGAAGCTCAGCCTGCCCAACCGCTGGATAAGGAGCCGCCTGGCCAGGGTCAGCCGGCAACTGGATGCTTCCCTCAAAGAATACAAATTCTACGAAGCTTCGGAAACTATCTACCATTTCATCTGGCATGAATTCTGCGATTGGTACATTGAGTTCATCAAGCCCGAGCTGCGCCAGGGAGACAAGAATACCCAGGCCGTGATGGAAGATTCGCTGGAAAAAATCATGCGCCTGCTTCACCCCTTCATGCCTTTCATCACCG
>DMVN01000033.1 GCA_003476685.1 Acidobacteriota bacterium
CTCTTCCCGCCGCGGCCCAGATCAGCCAGACCGGAACCCTGGACGGCACTGTCTATGACCAGGACAAACAGCCCCTGCCCGGTGTGACCGTTTCCATCAAGTCCGTGGCTCTGATTTCTCCTTCACTGGAAGTCATCACCAACGAGCGGGGCCACTGGCGTTTTCCAGCTCTTCCACCTGGTGATTATACCGTGACTTTCCGGCTCCAGGGATTCAAAACTCTAATCCGGGAAGGAATTAAGGTCAACGTCGGCGTTACCACCACCCTGGATGTTACCCTGGAACAATCGGCCATCGAAGAGAGTATAACTGTTACCGGAGTTTCTCCGACCGTCGACATCCAGAGGACTTCGATGACGGCCAGTATTACCAGGGATGTTCTGCAGAATTTGCCGGCAGCCAGGAACCTCGGGGCTTTCTTTAACATGGCGCCCGGAGTTACTTCCACCACGGTCCACGGCAGTTCAGAAAGGGATAATACCTATAACATTGACGGGGTCAATATTACTGACCCGGTCACTGGAACCCAGGCCGGAACTTTCGGCATGGACATCATGGAAGAGCTGTCAGTCCAGACCGGCGGTCTGCCGGCTGAATACGGCAGCGTCCGGGGCGGGGTGGTCAACGTGGTGACCAGATCTGGCGGAAATAAGTTCAGCGGCTCGGTCAGCTTCTTTTACCGCAACAAGGATATGCAGAGCACTAACACCAAGGGAACCATCTTTGAAGGCCAGACCGGAGGTTTTGACTATGATTACGAACCGGCGGCTAACCTGGGTGGCCCGATCATCAAGGACCGCATCTGGTTCTTTGCCAATTTCGCTCTGCAAAAAACCCAGGAATTTTCGCTGGGCTATCCCTATGACCAGCCCAACCAGGTCCCGCTGGATTACAAGCGGCCGATGCCTTTCATCAAGTTTACCATCCAGGCGACAAAGAAAGACCGGGTGGTCCTGTCCTTTAACTTCTCCGACTATGTCAGGAACCACCGCGGCGCTTCCTCCTACCAGACAGTTGATACTACCTGGAAACAGACCACTCCCATTTATACCTATAATTTCCAGCTGACCCATTTCTTCAACCCCAACCTGTACACCAACCTCAAAGCCGGTTACATGGATTATGCCCTCAACCTGATGGCCAAGAACGATAAAGTCTGGGTGTATGATGCTCGCTATTACTACAATTACGCCAGCTACGGCTACGACGACATCTACAGCCGCAACCGGTTCCAGGCCCTGACTGATACCACCTACTTCCTGGACGAGTTCCTTGGCCGTCATGAGATAAAGGGTGGAATGGAATTTGAATATTCCTGGGACAGCCGCTACCGCCGCCACAACCGTGATGCCTGGGGCAACGGCCCGTTCTTCTACGTGCAGTTGCCGAGCGGGCTTACCCCGGACCAGATTCCCAAGGACCTGGCTTCTCTGATTGACCGGGTAATAGCCGCCGGTATTTCCCCCACCGGAACCTATCCCTACATGGTCTATTACCAGGACTTCACCCGCAAGGACCGCAAGGTAGTTATCGGCGGTTTCATCCAGGACACCTGGTCGCCGTTCAAGAGATTGACCCTGAATATTGGCTTCCGCTTTGACCGCCAGGAAGGCATCCTGCCGGTTCAGGGACAGGAAAGAACGCCGGTGGAATATCCGCCGGGAAGCGGCATCATCTACGACCCCAGGTTAAACGAGCAGAGAAAGCCCTATGTCTGGAACACCCTGGCTCCCCGGCTCGGGGCTTCATTTGACCTGACTGGAGATGCCAAGACCGCTCTTAAGGTCAGTTTCTGCCGCTATTACATCGCCAACATCATGCAGTGGTTCGTGACCGTTAACCCCAACAGCTTCATTTCCTGGCGGACCCACTACATTGTCAACGACGGCACCGACCCCAATTACCCCATTGACCCCAACGACCCGCTGACCCGGCTGCGACCCAACCCCAACCGTCTGATGTATAACTTCAGCGCCACCGCTTCGGCCACGATGGACCCCAACCTCAAATCTCCCTACCTGGATGAATTCATAGTGGGAATTGAAAGAGAAATTATGACCGACACCCGGTTCGGTGTCCGTTACATCCACAAGTGGGACCGCAACCTGATTGAAGACGTTGACCTCAACCGTCTTAACCTCAACTTCTACAAAGCTCTCTATTCGGTCAAGGGTCACGATGCCATTTTTGACCCCAATTGCTGGTACATCTACGCCCCGGTTACTGCCACCGACCCCTGGAACAACCGGACTGTTACCTTCTGGCAGAGAACTGACCCGGGTATGACCACACCTACCAGGACCTTCGTCACCAACCCGCCCGGAGCCGAGAGAGACTATGACGGTGTTGAAGTCACTCTGAATAAGAGGTTTTCTAACCGCTGGTCAGCCATGGTTTCCTATGTCTGGCAGAAATCCCGTGGCCTGATCGGAACTGATTTTAACGACAGCTGGTCCGGACAATCCTATTTTAACGACCCCAACGTTCATACTTTCGCCATGGGCAATTTCGGTTATGAGCGACGCAACCAGTTCAAAGTCCAGGCCATGTGGCAGGGACCATGGGGCATCATGATCAGCGGTTACTACCGGCTGCTCGACGGTCAGCGCTGGACCAGGCGAGTCAGGAGTGCCGACCTCGGAGTGACTCTGCCCCAGGGAACTGTGACCATATTTGCTGAACCTCGCGGTTCCAGGAGCCTGCCGCCACTGACCATTCTGGACCTCAGGGTGGAAAAGAGCTTCAGGCTGCCCGGAAAGTTCGGACAGTTCGGGGTTTTCTGCGATATCTTCAACGTCACCAATGTGGCTATTCCGACTGGTGTTCATTCCATTTCCAGCAGCACCACCACCGTTTCCGGCAAGCGCGTGTCTTTCGGAGAGCTCACCAGCCTGACCGACCCCAGAGTCTTCAGACTGGGTGCCAGGTATTCGTTCTGAGCAGGTTTGATAATTTCAGGGGAGGCGCAATGCCGCCTCCCCTTTCTTTTTTAAATCACCAGACCGCCTCAAGCCACCTAACATAAATCAACTGCCATTATGAGCAGCCCTGGTATTCTTTGCCGGCTGTCTCTGGATAAAAATCACACCATCTACCCAGAAAACAAGCCAGAATAGCCGGCCAGGACCTGGTCGACTCCTGAGCTCGCCCCTGCCGCTCAGCTGTTCTCGGAGAGCTGACTGTTACCGGTGTTTTCTATAATTATCACTGGAAGATTTAATTGCAGATAAAGTGTCCAGGTTTTTTGCCTGTTAAAAAAATGAACCTGACCTGAATTAATCAGAACTCGTTGCTTTGGATAATATCCGGACCCTAAGCCTTGCCTGCTTTTATTTTTTTCCCATAAGTTGTAAAATGCCAGAAACAAAAATGACGCAGACCAAAAATACATTACCAGCTTCCTACTGGGAAATACAGAAGAAGCAGCAGAGGATTTCCGTCCTTCTTTTATTCCTGCTATTCATATTTTACTTCCTGACAGTGGGCCTGATTTCTGGCTCTGTTCTCTTTTCGCTGGGCCTTATTCTGCCCGGCTTCAGCTTTTTGGCCGGGCCCTTTTTTATCAAGTACCTGGTGATCGTCTTCTCCCTGTCGTTAATCCTGACTCTGGTTAATTTTCTTCAGGCCAAAAAACGAGGGGTTCAGTATATCCTGAAAAATCTCCGAGCCTGTTCCCCCGACCCGGAGGACCGCTACCACCTGAGTTTCCTTAATGTGCTGGAAGAAATGAAAATATCCTCGGGCCTGCCTGAGCTCCGGGGGTACATCATACCGACGGTCAACCTCAACTCTCTCTCGCTCATCGGACCGGGCCAGCAGCCGGCCATAGTCGTTACCGAAGGACTTCTGGCCGAAACCAGCCGGGATGAACTCCAGGCCGTGGTGGCCCACGAAACAGCCCACATCCTGAAAGGCGACACTTTTCTTCTGACACTGGTCTGTTCCATCGCCGCTTTTTACGAGGAACTTATCGATTCACTCGACCGCCAGAAGGAATACAGCCAGCCTGAGCTAAAGCAGACACGGGGGGATAAGGGAGTCGGCCAGCCCTTAATTTATCTGGCCAGTTTGCTCTCCTACCTTCTCCTGAATTTTTTTATTACCATTATCAGCCAGAAACGGGAGCTCCTGGCTGACGCCACAGCGGTGGAATTATGCCGGGACCCCCTGGCCCTGGCCCGGGTCATCTACAAAGCTCAGGTGGCTAATTCTTATCTGGGCGATAGCAGTGTTTTCACCCCTCTTTTCCTGGTGCCGCCCGATTCCCGGGACATCAGGGAGACCTCCAGGGACAAGCTTTTTAATACCCATCCACCCGTCAGCCTCAGGCTGCGGCTCCTGGCTGAAATGGCCCATAAGAACCTGAAAGAGGTCATTGAAGAAGTCAGGACCCGGGAAGAACAGAGAGCGAGGGCCCGGACCAGGTACAGCCCGCTGGAAGAAAGCAGCCCGGAATACCTGGAAAAAATCAACAAATTGCAGCAGCAAGCCCGGGAAAGTTTAGAAAAGGATAGTATCTGGCTAGCCCGCAACGCCCGCGGCCGGTGGGAAGGGCCTTATGTCCTCGGTTCGTTGCTTACTCTTCCCTATTTCACTCCGGCGACCAGAATAAAGAATACCAAAGAAAATCTGGAGGGCCCGGCCCGGAATTTTCCTCAAATCCGTTTCGCCCTGTATCGTCAGCTCAAAAAGCAGCCGCTGGACCCGGCCCGGCACGATAAATGCCCGGTTTGCAACACCGGACTGGTTGAGGCTTTCTACGAAGGGGTGAAAATCAAGATATGCCAGACCTGCCGGGGCCAGCTGGTGGCTATGAGCGACCTGGAAAAAATCTTTGCCCGACGGGAAATGACCTTCCCCGAATCACTCCAGCAAAAAGCCCGGGCTTACCGGGAAGCTCTGCTTGACTCCAACATCAAACCACCGGTCCTCAAGGAAAAACCTCCGGCCCTCTGCCCCGGGTGCGGGCTACAGTTCACTTTAAGGCCTTTTAGCTACCACTACCTGCTGCCCGTTTATAAATGTTATCAATGCCAGGTTATCTGGTTTGAAGACCAGGAGCTGGAATTACTCCAGATTTTGATAGAAGAAAAGACTGCCGGACCCGGTCTTAACCAGAACTGATTCTAGCCAGAAGAGGCGGCCTGAACCTCCCTGATTATCTACCTCTTGATAACAGGGGAAAAATGGCCTGACCCGGTTGAGTCAGAATCCAGGTGAAAACCGCACCTTAGCCGTTGAACCGCGGCTCATCCCCGGTTGATAAAAATATAACTATCAACCGGGAGGAAATTTCATCCAGACTTTCACCCCTAAGGGTGATTGAAGATGATTTTCCTTCATGAGATAGATAGGGTGCGTTGGCCATAACCCCAGGTTGGGTTAAATTTAAGAGAGGGTAAAAAAATGGCTAAAAAGAAACTTTTACTGATTGACTTTGACCAGGAATTCTTGAAGTTCCTGTCCCGGGCCCTGACGGATGAGGGTTTCGAGACAGTCACCGCCACCGACGGGCTGTCCGGGTTCGAGCGCTTCTCGGAAATTCACCCTGACCTGGTCATCATGGAAGCCATGCTACCCAAGTTTCATGGTTTTGAACTTTGTTCCCGTATCACTTCCCATCCAACCAAGAAGGCACCGGTCATCATCGTCACTGGTATTTACAAGGATTCGGTTTATAAAACCGAAGCCCTGAGAAGCCTGGGAGCCTCGGCTTTCTTTGAGAAACCCCTTAACCTGGAAGAGTTGCTCGATAAGATATACGAACTGGTCGGCAAGCCGGAGACCAAGAAAATTTCAGCCACGGCTGAGAAGGAGCTGGACCAGCTGTTAAAAGAAGCCCTGTCCCTGGACACGGAAGGAAAAAAGGCGGCGGAAAAAGTCAAACCGGTGGAAAAACCCAGGCCGGTAGAAAAGCAGGTACCCGAGTCCCGGCCGGCTAAAGAACCCCAGCTGAGCAAAGACGATGAGGTTGATTTGATTCTCAGGTCCAAATTAAAAGACCTGATGGTCGAAAATTCAAAACCCGAGCCAAAACCGGAGCCAAAACCCGAAGTCAAGCCGGCACCCAAACCGGCAGTCAAGACCGAGCCGGAAAAACCGGCCGCCCGTCCAGTCCAAACCAGAAAAGCTGAAACAACCACTACAGACAGCCTGCTGGATGAACTGATCAAGAAGCCCGCGGCTCCGCCCGCTCCTATTCGCACTCCGAAAGCCGAACCTGTCAGAACCCAGTCCAGACCTGAATCAGTAAATCCAGCCCGACCTGAACCAAAGCCCGAACCCCGAACTGAACCAAGAAAAGAAGTTAAAAAAGAGGCTCAGCCCTCCTCCGCTCAGATTCCGGTTGATAACAGGCCCAGACCAGCCGCACCGGTGGTTAATCCTTTTAAGGGTTTCATAGAAGAAAAAGAGGAAGAAAAAAAGAAATCCCACCATGGGGTTGGAAAATATATCGGCCTGGCCGCCGCTATTCTGGCTGTGGCCGGGGTGGTGGCCTTCCTGACCTTAAAGAAAAAAGAAGCCCCGGCTTTTAGCGGACAGACCAGCCAGCAGGTAGCAGCCCTCCAGACCGGCAATAACCAGCCAGCAGCCCCCCAGCAATCGGAAGAAGAAATTACCCAGGAAATTGCCAGGCAGATGGAAGCCTATAAAGCTCAGAAGGAACAGGTGCCCACCAATCAGCCCGCCAGAAAATCAACCCAGGACAGGAGCCCCAACCGGCAACCGGCCAGAGAGGAGGCCGCTCCTTTTATTCCCGAGCAAACCACTTCTCTCGCCGCCCTGACCACCACCCCCCAGGCCGATCCGCCCCAGGCACAGGCCACTCCTCCGGTTGAAGCGGCCAGCACCAAAACAGAAGACGCCGCCGAAAAAGCCAGCGCACCGGTCCAATCAGCCCCTGAACCACAGGTGGTCATCCCGGTCCAGGACATCAAACCCGGGGACCTGGTGCCGCTCAACACAGTCGATGTCGAACCGAAGGTGGTCAAGACCGTAGAGCCGGTTTACCCAGAAGCTGACCGGCGGATGGGTAACAAGGGCCAGGTGCTGCTGAAC
>DMVN01000212.1 GCA_003476685.1 Acidobacteriota bacterium
GAGGAAATAGGGATTCAGGTAGAAATGAAAATTGAGCTGGGCTTTCGGACCGAAGGATTTTTCTTTCCAGGCCAGTTGAAACAGGTTCTGGTTCTCCCGCGGATACCAGGTAGGACGGGAATCGCTGTTGCTGGCCGGTTTGCCGATATTTATTCCCCGGCCCATTAAAAAACTGGCGCTGATTTCCCTTTTTTCTGAATATTTGACCACTTTGCCGAAGAGGCTGGACTGGGTGAAATAGGAAAGGGGAATTTCACCCGACGGGCTGCGGTAATTTCCGGCTTCATCATTCCTCAGGGAGAAATAATAGGCCAAGCCCTGCCTGGCGCCGGAGAAAGCCAGGTTTACCTCCCGTTCTTCATTAACCGTTCCATACTTAAGGTTGCCTTTCACCCGGAAATGGTCTTCGGCCGTAGGGGTATAAGTCATGAAGTTAATTACTCCACCGATGGCATCCGAGCCGTAATAGACTGAAGAGGGACTGCGCAGAACTTCAATCCTGTCCAGGTCTTCAGGGTTTAAGAAAGAGGCATTGGGACCAGTGCGGCGGTCGCTGGACAGCCGGGCTCCGTCCACCAGCAGCAAAATCCTTCGCCTGGCCAATCCCCGGATGGAGGGTACTATGGAAAAACCTCCCGAACCCAGACTGGCCACACCGGTGGCTTCCTGGACGATGTCGGTGATGTGGGCCGGCAACTTTTCCTCAATCGTCACCGGGCTGACCACGGAGCTGGCTGCTGGTAGCGAAGCCATGGGTTCGGGAAACCTGGTGGCTGTTACCACCACTTCTTCTTTCTGGGGAATAAAGGGGGTCAGAATGAAGCTTACCGTCTCGGGACCGAGCGGCCGGCTGACCAGGAATTCCTGCTCAAAATAATCGGGATGCTGGATGCGCACTTTTAGTCTTTTTTCAGCCGCCGGGAGTTCGAGGCTGAAATACCCCTGGTCATCGCTCAGAGTTGACCCTGCCAGGTTCAACAAGGTTATCCGGGCCCCGCTCACCGGGAGTCCGGTTGAGCTTAACACCCGGCCCTTGAGAATATTCTGGGCGATAAGAGGTGAACTCAGGATAATCATGAAAATGACAAGGGTTATTAGAGCGGACAGTCTGAATCTCATCTCGGTCTTCTCCTTTCAGTTAAGCGCAGCTACCTTAATGGCCATATTTGGCCCTGGTTCAGAGTTTCAAAGATTAAAATTCTATAATATTGACGCTTCACCAGGCAAAATCTTCCTTGACCCAAGGTCATTGACAGGACCTGGTTTCAAAGTTATTTTAGGATGAAAGAAAACTGAAAGAGGATGTGATGAAATCAGTCAGAAAATCGCCAGGCCCAATAAGGGAGCAACCTGAAAGCCCTGACCAGGACAGGCTGAAGACCACCAGCCCGATTCTAAGCCAGCTGGAAAAAAGAAAGCAGGTCTATGCTTCCTTCGGCTATGATATCGAGGGGGAAAGGCGGGCCATAATTGAAGCGGCCCTGCCTCTTTCCGGGAGGATTTTAGAAGCCGGGACCGGGAAAGGCCATCTGGCCGCCACCCTGGCTAAGATGGGCTACCAGCTGGTCAGTTTCGACCTGTCGGAAGAACAGCTCCGGGCTGCCCGGGACAATCTGGAAAACCAGGGTCTGTTGCACCTGGTGGAGCTGAAACGGGAAGACGGCGAGCAACTCAATTTTCCTGACGCCTCTTTCGACGCGATTTTTTTGGTGAACGTGGTTCATCACCTGGAGAATCCCCTGGCAGTGCTGTCTGAACTGATCAGGGTTCTCCGGCCCGGGGGCAAACTCGTCATCAGCGATTTCAGTCCTGAGGGCCTGGCCATGATGGCCGAGGTCCACCGCCGGGAAGGCAGTGAGCACCAGGTGTCGCCCTTTGGCCTGGACCAGGTCGAAGAATTCCTGCTGGAAAAAGGTTTTCGGGTAAACCGCTTGAGCAGCCGCTTCCAGATTACCCTGGTGGCTTCCAAACCATAAATAGGTGATTTGAACTGCCCGATTTTATAAAATCAAGGTATTATCAACTTTAGTCCTGGAGGACATCATGAACCTGAGACTTAAGAATAGCCAAAACAGCCGGGGTGATCGTCGGACCATCCGGTTTTTCTTTTTAGCAGGGTCCGTTGTCCTGGTGCTCCTGGTTACGTTGGCTCTGGCCAGAACTTTTTTCGCTCAAGGGACAACCGCAGCTAAACCAGCGTGGATTAAATCGGCCAGCGGGCCGGACAGCCATCTTTCTTCTTCCTTACCCCGGCCTGAATATCCGCGACCGGACCTCCTTCGCGACAGGTGGCTCAACCTCAACGGCCAGTGGGATTTTGCCCTGGATTTATCTGATTCGGGCGAAGAGCGGGGCTTGCCCGAGGGCCAGGGTTTTGACCGAAAAATCCTGGTACCGTTTGCCCCGGAAAGCCCCCTGTCGGGGGTTGGCTTTACCGATTTCATGACCGCGGTCTGGTACAAGAGGGCTTTGATTATCCCGGCCGACTGGAGCGGGCAGCGAATCATCCTTCGCTTTGAAGCGGCTGATTATCAGACGACCGTCTGGATAAACGGGAAAAAGGTGGGCCAGCACAGCGGGGGGTATACTCCCTTTGCCTTCGATGTTACCGAATATTGCGATAAGACCGAAAACCTGCTGGTGGTCCGCTGCCGGGATGATGTTCGCAGCAACCTGCAGCCGGCCGGCAAGCAGAGCAAACGATATTATTCTTATAGCTGCCTTTACCGCCGGACTACCGGAATCTGGCAGACAGTCTGGCTGGAACCGGTTCCGGCTGTCTTCATCGAAAATTACCGGGTGGTGTCCGACATAGATAACAGCCAGGTTCTGCTGCAGGTTTTTCTGAGCGACAGCCCGGGAGGGGGAGAGCTCGACCTCACGGTTACTGATGCCGGCCGGGTGATTTGGCGGGATAGCCGGAAAGCGAGTCGGCTGGTTTCTTTTAACTTCAAGCTCAAAGAACCAAAACTCTGGGAAATCAGGAAACCCTATCTTTATGAATTCAGTCTGGAATTAAAACCCCGTGCCTCGGCTCCGCCCGCGGACCGGGTTCAGGGATACTTCGGCTTGCGGAAGATTGAAGCCAGGGGACAAAAAATTTATTTTAACAACCGGCCCTGGTTCATGCGGCTGGTGCTGGACCAGGGATTCTATCCCGACGGCATTTACACCGCTCCCTTGGATGAAGCCTTGCGCCGGGATATTGAACTCAGCCAGGCCGCCGGGTTTGACGGAGCCCGGTTGCACCAGCGGGTGTTCGAGCGGCGGTTCCTTTACTGGGCCGACCGCCTGGGCTATGTGGTCTGGGGGGAATTTGCCGATTGGGGACTTGACCTCGGCCGGCCGGAAGCTTTGATCATTTTCCAGCGGGAATGGAAAGAAGTTCTGGAGCGCGATTTCAACCACCCGGCCCTAATCGGCTGGTGTCCGTTCAACGAGCAGTGGGGGGACAATTACCCCGGGGTGATTGAAAGTATCTATTACCTGACCAGGAGCCTGGACCCCACCCGCCTGGTAATAGATGCTTCGGGTGGCTACCATCCGGTTAGGCCTGACGTGTTTGATTCCCACAACTACGAGCAGAGGATGGAAAAATTCAGAGAAGACTACCAGGGCTTGCTGGCCAGTCCGCCCCGGGTCTTTGTGAACGGAGACCCGGCCAGAAATGTTCCTTATTGTGGCCAGCCATATTTCGTCAGTGAATATGGCGGCATCTGGTGGAACCCGGGACAGCAGGATGAAAAAGCCTGGGGCTACGGTGAAAGGCCAAGTTCGAAAGAGGAATTTCTCCAGCGTTATAAAGACCTGACCGAAGCCCTGCTGTTTCATCCAGGGGTTGCCGGCTTCTGTTATACCCAGCTTTACGACATCGAGCAGGAAGTCAACGGCCTTTACACTTTTGACCGTCAGCCAAAGTTTGACCCGGCTTATTTCTTCCGGGTCAATCAGCAGAAAGCGGCCATAGAGAAATAAGACCCTGACCTCTTAGCCTCCGCTAACACTGAGCCGATAAATTTAATAAGACCACCGTTTTTCGTCGGTGGCGTTAACCGGGTTAAGAGATAGCTTCTGGAGAGATAAGGTTTTTTAGCCAGCTTATAAAAATTTATGACTGCCGGCTTTTTAATGTTTTCCCGGAATTGACAGTATCTTATCGAAGGCAGGCTGTCGGAGTTTTGAAGTTACTGGGTCCGCCACTTCAGAGACTGGAAACGCGGGTCATCCCGCAATGAATCCAGGTCCGGGTCCTTTTCCACCCAGTCCCGGTGGGCAAAACCGGCCTGAACGGCCGCTTCCAGGCTCTGGATGGCCCTGGTTTTTTCTCCTTCCAGGGCAAAAAGGCAGGCCACATTATACTGGATGCCGGCATCGTTGGGGTCAATGGCTATGGCCCTCTCGGCCCATTCCAGACCGCTGCGACGGTCGCCCAGCCGGCAGAAGCTGACTGCTCCCATGGTATAAGCCCGGGCATCGTCCGGATGGAGTTGAACTCGTTTTTCCACCGCTCTCAGGGCCAGGTGGTAAGCGGCCAGGGCGGCTTCGTTGTGCCCCAGGGCAGTATGGGTTTGGGCGGCAAAGTAACAGGCTTCGTGATTTTCCCGGCCCCGGCAGGCTCTTTCGAACAACCTGGCGGCCTGTTCCAGCTCGCCTTTCTGGAAGCAGGCCCGACCATAAAGGTAGGGAGTTTCGTCTTGCTCCGGGTCCAGGCGCATGGCCGTTTCAAACTCCACCCGGGCTTCATCAAACCTGTCCATGAGCCACATGGTTAAGCCCCGGGCAGCGTGAGCCTGCGGCAGTTCCGGGTCCAGTTCCAGGGCTCGGAGGCTGGTCCGGTCGGCTTCTTCCAGGTGGATGTCCTTGGCCTCTCCGTAAAAGTGAAAGAGCATGGCCGAACACTGGGCAATCCCGGCGTAAGCCAGGGCATACTGAGGGTCAATGTCTGTGGCCCGGGTGAACATCTGGCGGGCAAACTGAAAGCTCTGGCGGCGCCCCTGGTGGTAGAACTGGCGGCCACGAAGGTAATAATCGTAAGCCTGAGTATCGGTGGTAGAAGTCCTGCTCAAGGACTGAATTTCATTCTCGCTCAGAATCAACTGCAGCGAACGGACAATATTCTGAGAAATTTCGTCCTGAATGGCAAAGACATCCTGGAAATCCCGGTCGTAACGTTCGGACCAGAGGTGGTAACCGGTGGCTACGTCCACCAGCTGGACGAAAATCCTCAGGCGGTCGGAGGCTTGCCGGACGCTGCCTTCGAGCAGGGTATCAACGTGCAGCTTGCGGCCGATTTCTCTGGCATCATCGCTGCTGTTCTTGAAACTCAGGGTGGAGGTGCGGGCGGCTACCCTGAGCCCCTTGATCCTGGCCAGAGCATTGATGATTTCCTCGGACATACCGTCGCAGAAGTACTCCTGTTGGCGCTCGCCGCTCAAATTGGCGAAGGGCAGAACCGCAATCGACCAGAGGAAGTCTTTTTGCCGGCCGCGGTATTGCACCCGCCCGGACATGATAGCTTCCAGAATATAGCGCAGGTCTACCCTTAAATCTTCGGCGTTCTGGTAGCGCAGGTTGCTGTTCTTGTTCAAAAGACGCGAAACGATCCGTTCCAGCTCCAGCGGAATATTGGATGAGTATTCTGACATCGGCAGGGGTTCTTTTTCCAGGATAGCTTTGAAGATATCCCGGGTTTCTGTACCGGAAAAGGGCATTTTGCCGGTAAAGATCCGGTACAGGACCACTCCCAGTGAAAACAGGTCTGACCGGGCATCGGTCGGCCTTCCCTGGATCTGTTCCGGAGACATATAGGGAACGGTACCCACGATCAGGCCAACCTGGGCCGGTTTGTCTCTGGTCAGGATGGCGGCCAGTCCAAAGTCGACAATCTTGGCCCTTCCCCGGCTGGTGACCATGATGTTAGAAGGCTTGAGGTCGCGGTGGACTATTCCCCGGTTATGGGCTTCGGCCAGTCCGTCGCTGATCTGGATGGCCAGTTCCAGGGCCTCTTCCACCGGCAGGCGGCGGTTCTTGATATAAGCATCGAGAGTTCCGCCTTCCACATATTCCATGATGATGAAAGGCAGGCCGCGGTGCTCGTCCACTCCATAAATGGTCACTATATGAGGATGGTTGAGCTGGGCGACGGTCTGGGCTTCTTCCCGAAACCGCTGTCTCCAGTCCTGGTTGTGGCTGAGGTCTCCGGCCAGAAATTTCAGGACGACTTTTCGGTCAAGGTCCCGGTCGCTGGCTAGGTAGACGGCAGAAAAGGCTCCCAGACCCAGAACTTCATCGATAACATAGCGGCCGATTTCAGTTCCGGCCGGCCATAATTCGAAGGTCAGAGTCCTCTCTTTATCATCCCCGGCATCGTCTTTGATCACCTGTTAATACTATAGGTAATGGCTGTTAATGTCAAAGAAACTATCATTTTAAGGGATCATGGTCCGAGTGGCCTAAACTTAAACAAGGGGACAGGGAACGCCGGCAATCTGAGCGCCTGGAAATAATTTTCACAATATCAGGCCAACCGGGTCAGCCGGTCAGATTTCCGCCGCGCCTGCCCTCGACCTGCGATTGCCGGGAAGAGGCCACCCGGGCCCCAGGCCAAAGCAGGATGAAATAAACAAGTCAATCAGGATAGCCATTGTCATCAGTTAAAACTCTGGATGGCTGGCCTGTCAGGGATAAGTTAAGAAAATTGGGTCAAGGGCCAGTCCCGGCCGAACCCGGGGCAGGAGGCAGTTGCTCCCGTCCGGTTTTTTCTGTAAATTATGCTGGAAGCATTAAGAAAGGGAGGAGAGAGGCTATGCCGATCTATGAATTTCGCTGTCAGGATTGCCGGCGAAAGTCTTCCTTTCTTGTCCTTTCGGTGCATTCTCAGTTCGAAAGACGCTGCCAGCATTGCGGCAGCCCCAGGCTGGTCAGGTTGATCTCCCGGGTGGGGGTGCTGAGGTCTGAGGAAAGTCGCCTGGAGAGCCTGGCCGACCCTTCCCGGCTGGGCGACCTGGATGAAAAAGACCCGAAAAGTGTCGCTCGCTGGGTGAAAAGAATGGGGCGGGAAATGGGCGAAGAACTCGGACCCGATTTTGAGGAAGAGGTGGACCGGGCAATGGAAGAAGAGGAACAGCAGTCGGCCGGCGAGGGGGGAGATTCCAGTCCGGATGAGACTGAACTCTGAAAGGAAGTTCGCCCTGTTTTTGGCGGTAAGCATGGTGATTGAATAGAAAGGTGCAAGGAGAGACCTGATGGAATTCTTAATCGCTTTTGCCCTGGGGGCTGTGTTCGGAGCTCTGCTGGTCATCCTGGTTAATTATTTCCAGAAACACCGGGCCCGGGAACTGGCTCAGGAGCTGGTTAATCAGACTCAGCAGCAGAAAATGCAGGAGCTGGAACTTCTGCTGGGACGGGTCAAAGAGGCCTTTGGTTCCCTGTCCATGGATGCCCTGAAAAGAAATACCGAAGAATTTCTCAAGGTGGCCAATGAGGTTTTGAGTAAACAAACCAGGACCGGCGAACTGGAACTCGAGGGCAAGAAAAAATTGATTGACCAGACCCTGGAAGGGATGAAGACTGACCTGGCCAGAGTCCAGGAACTGATTACCGGGTTTGAAAAAGACCGGGCGGCAAAGTTCGGCCAGCTGGAAAAGCAGCTCAGCCTGGCCCTGGAGCAGACCAGTCGACTTCAGGAAACTACCAATCAGCTGCGGCAGGCTCTGGCCAGCACCAGGAGCCGCGGTCAATGGGGAGAAAGAATGGCCGAGGATATCCTGAGGTTGATGGGCTTTGTGGAAGGAATCAACTATGTCAAGCAGAAGACCATGGAGACCGGCCAGGACCGGCCTGACTATACCTTTTTCCTGCCGCAGGAGCGGAAGATTAACATGGATGTTAAATTTCCGCTGGATAACTATCTTCATTACCTCGAAGCCCAGGGTGAAAAGGATAGGGAAAATTTTAAGCAGCAGTTTCTGAAGGATGTTAGAGACCGGATTAAAGAAGTCACCAATCGCGACTACATCAATCCGGATGATAACACCCTGGATTATGTCCTGGTTTTTATTCCCAATGAACAGGTCTATGCTTTCATCAACGAGCATGACCGCACCCTGCTGGATGAAGCTCTGAAGAAAAAGGTCATTTTGTGCTCGCCCATCACCCTCTATGCCGTGCTGGCCATCATCCGCCAGGCCATGGAAAATTTTAACCTCCAGAATACCGCCGGACAGATCATGAAGCTTCTGGAATCATTTTACCGGCAGTGGCAGCTATTCGTTAAGTCGCTGGAAAAGGTCGGAAAGAAGATTTATGAGGCTCAGCAGGAGTATGAGAACCTGAATACTACCAGGAAAAACCAGCTGGAAAAACCCCTCCGCCAGATTGACAGCCTGAAAAAACAGGTCGGCCCGGAATTGCTGGAAGCCGAAGCCCTGCCGGCTGAAGCCGAGGTGGTGGAAGGGGAGGAAGAGGTCGAAGACAATCGGGATTCAAAGGAGCCGGGCGGGGCGAAGTAAATTATTACCTGTCTGGGGCCTGCCCGTCAGCTTAGAGTGCAGTTCCTGTTTAGGACTGAAGATAAATTTCGCAGAATAATCAAGAGTAAGAAGCCATAAGAAATTTCTCTGGACTAACTGCTCCGCAGCTTCAGCCAGGCTGCCCGGCGGATAGAGTTCAACTTAACTTGATACGGGATAAGGGGTGGATATCTTTATTCCCTCGGGCAGCATCAGGCTAACCTGACCTGTCTCAGTATGGAATTGTCTCCGGCCTGTTTACCTGTCTTTATTAACTTCCGGTTTCTTTAGCACCAGCAGAGCCACTGTGGAAATCAGGCACAGCAGACCGGCTACCAGAAAGGCCCGGCGGTAATCGCCCACCAGCAGCGACCGGAAAGTCTCTTCACCTCCGGCCTTGATTTCTCTGATTTTGACTATAGCTGAGGTTTTCATCAGGGCCGCCGCCAGGTAAGGTCCGAGCAGGCCGCCCACGCCGTAGGCGCTGAACATCCAGCCGTAGTTGGCCCCGTAATGTTTTGTCCCGAAATAATCTGCGGTCACAGCCGGGAAAACCGCCAGGAAACCTCCAAAACATAACCCGACCAGGGAAATGCCCAACAGAAACAGGGAATAGGGCTTGAGAGCATTGAAAGCCAGCATGGTCAGACCGCAGATAAGAAACATGGCCAGCAGGGTATTCTTGCGTCCAGCCGCATCGGATATTTTTCCCCAGACGATGCGGCCGAGGGAATTAAATATGGCCAGGATGGACACAGCCAGGGCCCCGGCGGAAGCAATCTGGCTGAAACCGGCCGAATCGAGGCCCGAGGTCAGGCTGGACAGGGCGAATGATTGCCAGATGGGCGAGGCTTTCATGATAATCATCAGGCCGGACGCGCAGCCGGTCAGGTAAATTCCCCAGAGAAGCCAGAACTGCCAGGTGCGGAACATTTCCGAGGGAGTAAAATCTACCTTGAGATTGTTTAAAGCAGTGGATTGGACAGGGGAATTCCAGCCTGCTGGCCTGTACCCTGTCTCCGGGTTCTGGAGCAACAAGGCCCCGAGGGTTATAGTCACCAGGAAAATCAGGCCGAGGACCAGGAAGGTATTAAACAGGCCCACTTCGGGCAGGCTGAACAGACTTTTCCCGAACAGCTGGTAGGGGCCGCCGGTAATCAGGGCTTTGGCCAGCGGGGCAAAGAAAA
>DMVN01000123.1 GCA_003476685.1 Acidobacteriota bacterium
CAGCAGAAGATGATGCTGCTGATGCCTTTCATTTTTACCATTTTCTTCATGAATTTTCAGGCCGGATTGGTGCTGTACTGGTTGACCAATAATGTTCTGCAAATAGCTCAGCAAGCCATTATGAACCGGATGATGGCTCGCAAGAGGGAGTCCGATGGAAAAAGAAGAAAGAAATAACCAGCCAAGACAGAGCCAAGTTATTGAAAAACAAGAATTTAAGGGCAGAAGCCTGGAAGATGTGCTCAGCCTGGCCGAGCACGTGCTGAAGGTCCCGCGGGACCAGTTTAACTATGAAATCGTCACCGAAAAAACCAAGCTCTTCGGCTTGAAGAATAAAGAAATAGTCATCAGGGCCTGGCTCAAAACCGAGGATGAATCCGGCGCGGTGGAAGTCTTCCTCCGAAACCTGATGAAGGTTTTCCCGCTGGAGCTCACCTACCAGGTCAAAAAAAGAGACCAGATGATTTATGTGGTTTTTGACGGTGAAGACCGCAAGCTGCTCCTGAAAAATGATGGAGCGCTGCTGCTGGCCATCCAGCACATCCTGAATAAAATCTCCACCCAGAAGGTCCAGGCTGATTGCGAATTTTTCCGGCGGCGCAAAGAAAAGCAATTGAAAGAATATGCCCTGCAGGTAGCTCAGAAGGTTAAGGAAACCGGTCAGGAAGAAATCCTGGATTTTATGAATCCTTATGAAAGACGGATTATTCACATCGCCGTCAACCAGCTGCCCGGGCTGACCACCGAGAGTCTGGGCGAGGGATTTCTGAAAAAAGTCAGGGTCTTTCCGGTGGCCGACGACAGCCAGAAAAAACGGGTCAGCCAGGATTAAACGGAGCTGGCCGCGGGCTTCTGTTTACTATCTTCAAATCTGCGATTAAAATTAGAATATGAACCAGACCCTGGAAGATACCATCATCGCCGTTTCTACTCCGGCCGGGCCGGGGGGAATCGGCATCATTCGCTTGAGCGGGCCGGAAGCCCTGCCCATTGCCAGGAAAATCTTTTCCATAAGAGACAGGGACCCGGCCGCCTCTCCCCGGATGATGTGCTTTGGCTACCTGCATGACCCGGAGTCAGGGGAAGTTCTGGATGCTGGCTACCTGTGCTATTTCCCTGCCACGCATTCATATACCAGGGAAGAGGTAGTCGAGCTTAACCTGCACGGCTCTCCTGTTTTGCTGGCGGAAGCGGTAAAACTGGGAATAAAGGCCGGGGCCCGGCTGGCTCACCCGGGGGAATTCACCCTGCGGGCTTACCTCCACGGGCGGATTGACATCATCCAGGCCGAAGCCATTAACGACCTGATTCGGGCCTGTTCTCTGGACCAGGCCCGGGTTTCTTTCAGGCAGCTGGAAGGCAGTCTATCCAGAAAGATGGCGGCCATAAGGGAGAAAGTGGTTGAATTGTTGAGCCTGGTAGAAACCAGCCTGGAGTTTGCGGAAGAAGAGCCAGAAGTTAGTCCGGACCAGCTCCGGGATACCCTGGACGAACTCATAACTGACCTGGGAAAGCTGGTCAGGAGTTATGAACAGGGTCGGGCTATGCTGGAAGGCCTGAGCGTGGCCATCCTCGGCAAGACCAATGTCGGCAAATCCACCCTGTTCAACGCCCTGCTGGAGGAGGAAAGGGCCATAGTCACTCCCTACCCCGGGACGACCAGGGATTTTATCAGGGAAAATATCCTTCTAGACGGAGTTCTTATCAAGCTGGTAGACATGGCCGGGTTCGGCCAGGCCCAGCACCCGGTGGAAGAAGAAGGAATGGTCAGGGGGCAAAGGCTGGCCGAAAAGGCCGACGGCCTTCTCTTGGTCCTGGACGCTTCCAGGAAGGAAACCAGAGAAGATTTCCAGCTGCTGGAAAAATTCGGCCAGAAGAAAATGGTCCTGGTCTTTAACAAGGCCGACCTGGAACCGAAAATTAACAGGGATAAAATCCTGGCCGCTTCCCCTGGGGCACCCTGGGTGGAAGTTTCGGCCCTGACCGGTGAAAATCTGGACGAACTAAAAAAGCTGATGCTCCGGACTTTTTCTCCGCCGGCTGAAAAGCAGGAAGAAATCATTCTCCATGAACGACAGAAAACCCTGGTTGAGAACATGAAGCAGGACCTGGAAAGAGCCAGGCGACTGCTGGAGGAAGGATACGGGGAGGAGCTGGTGGCTGAAGCCGTAAGGGAAGTTTTGCCGGCCATAGGGCAATTAACGGGAGAGGTCAGCAGCCAGGAAGTCCTGGAAGAAATTTTCAGCCGGTTTTGTATAGGGAAATGAACCAGAAGCCGTTTGCCGAGGAATACGAGGTGGTGGTGGTCGGAGCCGGTCATGCCGGCTGCGAGGCGGCCGCGGCTGCCGCCCGCCTGGGAGCGGCCACCTGCCTTTTAACCATTCACCTTGAGACCATCGCTCAGATGTCCTGTAACCCGGCTATAGGAGGCCTGGCCAAAGGACATCTGGTGCGGGAAATAGATGCCCTCGGGGGGCTTATGGGGCTTCTGGCTGATGAAACCGGCATCCATTTTCGCCTGTTAAACAGGAGCCGCGGCGGAGCGGTTCAGGGGCCGAGGGCCCAGTGCGACAAGACCGCCTACCGGCTCACCATGAAGCAATGGCTGGAGAATATAAAGAACCTGCGGATACTCCAGGCGGTAGTAACCGGTCTGGTGATTGAGAAAGACCGGGTTGGAGGGGTTGTATGCCAGGACGGCACCAGGATAAAAGCTGGAGCGGTCATCCTGACGCCGGGCACCTTCCTTAATGGGCTCATCCATATCGGTCTTAACAGTTATCCGGCCGGAAGGGCCAACGAACCGCCAGCAGTGGAGCTGGCCCGGGCCTTGAGAGAAGCGGGTTTCAAGATGCTCAGGCTGAAGACCGGGACTCCGATGAGGCTCGACAGGAACAGCATTGACTGGGAGAAATTCAAACCCCAGCCGGGAGATGATGAGCCCGTGGCCTTTTCTTTCAGGACGAACCGGCCGCTTAAAAACCTTGTAGTCTGTTACGTTGGCTATACAAACCAGAAAACTCATGAGGTAATCAGGAAAAACCTGGATAAATCTCCCCTGTTCAGCGGGATAATCAAGGGAATAGGTCCGAGGTACTGCCCTTCAATTGAGGACAAGGTGGTGAAATTCCCCCATCACCAGCGGCACCAGTTCTTTTTGGAACCGGAAGGCCTAAACACCGCGGAAATATATGTCAACGGATTATCTTCCAGCCTGCCTTACGAAGTGCAGAAGGAAATTTTGCAGAGCATACCCGGACTGGACCAGGCTAAGATACTGCGGCCAGCCTACGGGATAGAATATGATGCCGTATCCCCGACCGAGCTGAAACCTACCCTGGAAACCAGAAAAATCAAAAATCTTTACCTGGCTGGACAGATAAACGGGACTTCAGGCTATGAGGAAGCTGCGGCCCAGGGGCTGATGACCGGGATAAATGCAGTCCTCAACCTGAGAGGCCTGGCACCTTTTGTCCTGGGCCGGCACGAGGCTTATATCGGAGTATTGATTGACGACCTGATTTCTTTCGGGGTGGACGAGCCTTACCGTCTTTTCACTTCCCGGGCCGAATACCGACTCAACCTGAGGATTGATAACGCTGACCGGAGATTGTTGCCCTATGGCTTCAAGCTCGGGCTCATCAGCGAAGAAGAATACCAGAAATTCCTGGAAAAACAGGAAAGAATCAGGCAGACCATAGAACTCTTGCGGCGGGAAAAATTAACAGATGAGAAAGGAGAGGCTATCCCGGCCGTCAATTATTTAAGAAAACCGGGAATAAGCTGGAAAATGCTGGCAGAGAAAATAAAGCTACCGGTAAACCTCAGCCCGGAAGAGGTAAGAACCTTAGAATCTGAGATAAAGTATGAGGGCTACCTGAAGAAACAGGAAAAAGAAATAAGCAGAATTATGAAACTGGATGCTCTGATCATCCCCCCCGATATAAATTTCCGGGAAGTGCCGGGGCTCACCCGAGAACAGGTGGAAAAACTGGAAAAGAACAGGCCAGAAAACATGGGCCAGGTAAAAAAAATAGCTGGAATTACGCCGGCGGCTGTCTATAATATTTATCTATATCTTGAGGTTATCAGAAAAAAGAACCTCGGGATTGATGTTCCACGTGGAACATACGAACCAGATGAATAAGATTATTGCTGTTGCCAATCAGAAAGGTGGCGTCGGGAAAACCACCACTGCTATCAACCTGGGAGCCTCTCTGGCCTTAAGGAACCTGCGGGTGCTGATTATTGACCTGGACCCTCAGGGAATGGCCACGGTTGGACTGGGCCGGCCTAAAGAAAAAGGAAAAGGTATCTACCAGGCTCTGCTGAACGGCCAGGATGTCATGCAATGCCTTTCACCTACCGAACTGGAAAATCTTTTTCTTTGCGCCTGCTCGCCTGAGTTGAGCGGAGCCGAGGCCGAGCTTTACCAGGTTGAAGGCCGGGAAAGCAGGCTGAAGACGGCTCTGGCCGGGGTCCGCAAGCTTTTTAATTTTATCCTGATTGACTGCCCTCCCTCACTCGGTTTCCTGACCATAAATGCTCTGTCAGCCGCAGATTCCATCCTAATCCCGGTTCAGGCGGAATTCTTCTGCATGGAAGGTATTCCCGACCTTTTTCACACCCTGGACATGGTCAGGACCTATTTTAACCCACAGCTTTACATAGAAGGCATACTCTTAACCATGTTTGACGAGCGGACCAACCTGGCCCGCCAGGTGGCCGAGGAAATAAGAAATTCGTTGCGCGGGGTGCTCTTAAACACCATAATTCCGAGGAGCATCAGGCTGGCCGAAGCCCCCAGTTTTGGCCAGCCGGTAGTTATCTATGACCCCAAATCGAAAGGGGCAGAGGCCTACATGAATCTGGCAGAGGAGTTGATAAAGAAATGACCAAAAAAGCACTGGGCAAAGGCCTGGGAGCCTTTATTCCCGAAGAGTTCGGCATCTTAAAAGAAGACCGTTATGCCGAGGTGGAAATCGAAAAAGTCCAGCCCAACCCCCGGCAGCCAAGGACCGTCTTTGACGACCAGTCAATCGAGGAGCTGGCCAGGTCGATAAGAGAGACCGGTATCATCCAGCCGGTCCTGGTCGTACCGGAGGATGACCATTACCTGATAGTGGTGGGTGAGAGACGCTGGCGGGCGGCCCAGAAAGCCGGGCTGCGCTCCATCCCGGTAATAATCAGGAATCTGGCCCGGGAAAAACAGCTGGAGATTCAGCTCGTCGAAAATATCCACCGGGAAGACCTGAACCCGCTGGAAATCGCCCAGGCTTTTCAGCAATTAAGTTCGGAGCTCGGACTGACTCAGCAGGAAATTGCCGATAAAGTCGGTAAGGACCGGGCTTCGGTGGCCAATTACCTCAGACTGCTCAAGTTGCCGGAAGAAATCAAGAGCTACATCCTGGAAGGAAAATTGTCCATGGGCCAAGCCCGGGCCCTGCTGGCCCTGGAGGAAGCGGAGCTCCAGCTCCAGGTGGCCAGGATGGTAGTGGACAAGCAACTGTCGGTTAGAGAAACCGAAAGACTGGTGCAGAGGTTTAAGGAAAAGCCACCGCGGGCTCAGAAAACTCTGGCTGACCCCGACCTGAAAGCGGTGGAGGAAGAACTAATCAGGTTCCTCGGAACCAAGGTGGCTATTACCGGCAACAGAAACAAGGGAGCCATCAAGATATTTTATTTTTCTCTGGAGGACCTTAACCGGATTTATGATAAGATTAAAGGAGCGAAAAGATGAAAGATAAAGAAAAAGAGAAAGGAAGAGAGATAATGACTGATGAGTCCCGCCTGGCCGGGTTGATTGACCAGGGCACAGAACTCAAAGGCGAATTGAATTTCAAGGGTTCATTCCGGATCGAAGGCTATTTCCAGGGCAAGATAAATTCTGATGCCATGCTCATCATAGGAGAAAAGGGTAAGGTTGAAGCCGATGTCAAGGTCGGACAACTGATCATAAACGGGGAAATAAGAGGAAATCTCCAGGCCCGGGACAGGATAGAAGTCCATAACCGCGGCCGGGTCTATGGCAGCCTGATCACTCCCCGCCTGGTAGTGGAAGAAGGGGCTTACCTGGAAGCTAACTGCCAGACCACTGATGTCACTGCCGCTCCTGCGGCCGAGCCGGGAACCAAGCCGGCTCCCTGAGCTGCCCGGCTCTGACCGCGGAAATAATTCTGTCAGGAGAGTTTTAACCGCAAGTTCTGATATATGAATAGCTGTTCATGTATTATTATATGAACAAACATTCATATATTAATCCGGTTTCATTTCAGCCTGAGGGCTGGAAGCCGCGACTTCCGGCGCTTGATTGAGGCAAACAGCGGCCTGCCTGCGAAAGTTTCCCGTCACCTTCTCGGTCAGGTCCAGTTTGGTTGACGCTCTGGCCATCGTAATCTCTCCATTTCTGGGCATTGGTTAGCCGGGCGGTTGTTTTATTCTTAAATTTCTATTTTCTTAATATTTATTATCCAGATATTTATTTTCCAGGCGAATTATAAGTCTGGAAAGCTTCCTTTCGGCCTAGCGACAGAGAAACAATGCTTAAAATAAAAAAATTAACAGCACGGCTCTTTCACCCGCAGGTTGGCGACCTTGCCATCTAATCATAGCGGTGAAGTATTAAGCCTGGAGAAATTCGGCCGACAAAAATCCAGGATTTCCCCGTGCTCTTAAATTTGGCTTCAATATTTAGGTGATTTGGGTTGAGCCGCTGCGACAATAGTTCTATAATCTTACTCAAATCAGGACCGAAGGAAGAGACCGATGAGCAAGTTTATTTTTGTAACCGGTGGGGTTATTTCCGGGCTGGGCAAGGGCATTGCCGCCGCCTCTATCGGACTGCTTTTGGAGTCGCACGGTTACAAAATCACCCTGCAGAAATTCGACCCCTACCTGAACGTCGACCCCGGCACCATGAGCC
>DMVN01000031.1 GCA_003476685.1 Acidobacteriota bacterium
GAGGATGACTGGGAAGGCTGGCAGCTCCTGAACCGGAAACTCGGCACCCGAATCCAGCTGGTAGGCGATGATATTTTCGTGACCAACGTCGAGAGAATTAAAAAAGGCATTGCCGAAAATATTGCCAACTCGGTTCTGATAAAACTCAACCAGATTGGCACCCTGACCGAAACTGTCGAGGCTATAGAAACCGCCCGCCGGGCCGGCTGGACAGCCATGGTCTCGCATCGCAGCGGCGAAACAGTCGACAGCTTCATCGCCGATTTCACCGTGGCCCTGGGGACCGGCCAGCTCAAAACCGGAGCTCCCTGCCGCGGCGAACGGGTGGAAAAGTACAATCAGCTGATGCGGATAGAAGAGGAGCTGGGCCCGGCGGCCATTTATGCCGGCCGGCTCATCCTCAGGTCATAGCCAGCTGTCAGTCCCAGGCGGGCCGGACATTTTCCTGAATCCAGGGCCGGTTAGTCGGGCTAGGCTCCCTTTTTCCGCCCGGGCTGGATTTAATTTCTAAAAATGCTTTTTTCTGGCCCGGGTAAAAAATTGTTGCTTGTTTTTTGCTTTTTTGTTCTATACTCTTTATAAGCAGAAGGAAATAATCGTGAAAAGAGCCGCTGTTTTTCTTCTATTCTCACTGACGCTGGTTTCCAGCCTTATTTCTTCCCTTCCAGGTCAGACTCAGAAAATCAGGCTGAAAGTAGTGAGCGAACAGGCTAATATCCGGCTCAAACCCGATATCGGCAGCGAGATGATCTGGCAGGTGCCGGAAGGGACGGAGCTAGAAGCAAAGAAGAAAGAGGGTGAATGGTTCCAGGTGGCAGTGACCAAACCCGACGGCTCCCGCCTTCTCGGTTATGTCCACGAAAGCCTGGTGGAAGTGCTCGAGGCCGGGGTGAAGGTCAGGCCGCAGGCCCCGGCTGCCGTCACCAGAGTAGAGACGCCGCGGCCCGTGACCAGGCCGGCCCCGCCCGGCCCGAAAAAGACTGCCCCGGTTGATTTCATGCTTACAGTCATGGGCGGCGGCCTTTACCTGTCGCCAGGAGATTTAAACCAGGCAGCCGAGGGCGTTACCAGTTATTATCTGGCCGAGCTCAATTCCGGACGGCAGGCCGACCTGAGCGGTTTGCACCTGGTCTGGACTTACGGGCTGGATTTTTTCTATCCGCTCAACCGTCAGGTTTTTCTGGGCCTGGGCTTTGATTATCTGCAGGGGTCAAAAGACTCGGCCGTCAGCCTCAGCCAGGAGGGCCTTAACTATAAAATTATCACCAGGCCCGGGGTAAAAGACCTGGCCTTCCGCCTGTCCATCCTCTATTATCCGGTTGATATCTTTTATCTCAGGGTTGGGGTGGAAGCCAACCTGGCCCGGGTCAGCTATCTTTACCGCCTGGAGCAGGGGGACCAATACCTGGAATGGAAAGGGCGAGCCTCGGGGATAAATGCCGGCTGGCAGGAAGCAGCCGGAATTCAGTGGCCGGTGACTACCTGGCTTCAGGTCTATGCTGAGGCTGCTTACCGTTATGCCCGGGTCCGGAATTTTGAGGGTAAAAATTTTTATTCAGATTCCGACGGGCTGCAGAGAACAGAAGAGGGCCAGCTCTATTACTGGCAGGTAGAACGGGCCGATAAATATTACCCGGCTCTTTTTGTCCGCGACCGGCTGCCGACCGACCCGGGCGTGGTCAACCCCAGAAGAGCCGACATCAATCTTTCCGGTTTAAGCCTGCGGGCTGGGCTGCGCCTGATACTCTGACTTAGGCTCGTCGCCCGGTTTCAGAATTGATTTGTTTCCAGCCGGCAATTTTTCTTATAATGCTTCCTTTGAATTAACGTCGTAGAATTGACGGAGGTCGGTTTGAGCCAGAGAGAGCAGTTCGTCTCCCGCCTGGGTTTTATCGCCGCGGCCGTCGGCATGGCTGTTGGCACCGGAAACATCTGGCGCTTTCCCCGGATGGCAGCTCAGTACGGTGGCGGAGTTTTTGTGCTGGTTTACATTCTGGCCCTTCTTTTGTGGTCAGCTCCCTTACTGATGGTGGAAATGGCCATCGGCCGGAAAACCAGAATGGGACCGATCGGCGGGTTCCGCGATTTCATCGGCCAGAAATTTACCTGGATGGGCGGCTGGATGGTAGCGGTCTGTATGCTGATCACCTTTTACTATGCGGTGGTCACCGGCTGGTGCGCCAAGTATTTTGTCCTGGCTATGCAGGGTGCTTTTCGCCAGGGCGTGGATACGGCCGCGGTCTGGAACAATTTTCTTCATAACCGCTGGCAGAACCTTCTCTTTCAGGCGGTGGCCATCGCCCTGTGCGGCCTGATTATTTATAAAGGAATCCAGAAGGGTATAGAAAGAATCAACAAAATTCTGGTGCCCTCGCTTTTCTTGTTCCTGGTGGTGGCCGCGGTCAGAGCGGTGACTCTGCCCGGAGCCAGTCTTGGCCTGAGCTACCTTTTTGTTCCCGACTGGTCGAAGCTGGCCGACCCGGCTACCTGGCTTCAGGCTTTTACCCAGTCGGCCTGGTCCACCGGCGCTGGCTGGGGCTTGATGCTGACCTACGCCGTTTACACCAGCCGGAAAGATGATATACCTCAGAATTGTCTGGTGGTGGGCTTCGGGGATAACTCAGCCGCTCTTCTGGCCGGCCTGGCTGTTATTCCCACCATCTTTGCCCTCTCGCCCAGCCTGGAAGTGGCCAGGGCTTCTCTCTCCGACAACATGGGCCTGACCTTTATTTCTCTGGCCGGGCTTTTTCCCAAAATGAAAGGCGGACTGGTCATAGCCCCGCTGTTTTTCCTGGCCATGCTGTTTGCGGCCCTGAGTTCTCTCATCGCCCAGGTGGAGCTGGGAGCCCGGGCCCTGATGGATTTCGGCTGGACCAGGAGGAAGAGCACTCTGGTGGTAATTCTGGCCTGTCTGGTTTTTGGCCTTCCTTCGGCGGCCTTTCCCTCTTTTCTTTTGAACCAGGACTGGGTCTGGGGCATGGCTCTGCTGGTCAGCGGCTTCTGGACGATGCTGGCGGCGCGCAAATATGGGCTGGAAAAACTGCGGAAGGAAATAAATACCGGGGCCGACCTCAAGCTGGGCCGCTGGTGGGCTTTTATCCTTAAATACATTTCTCCAGTAATATTTCTGGTGGTTACCGGCTGGTGG